>JARRNI010000148.1:0-9684 GCA_037385125.1 Pseudolabrys sp. | reverse complement strand
AGCAGGCGGGCCACAAAGCGCAGGCGTTCCTCCATTACCGAACACTCGTCCCACGGCATCAATACCTCCCGCCAAATGGCGAAAAGTGTTACCCATGTGTCCGGTACGATCTGTCACCTATCTCGGGCACAGGCTCTTATTGGCATTCTGGCCTTTCGGGGACGCAGCCAAAACCGAGGTGGGGACACGCCGGGGACGCAAATTTCGCCCTGCCCGGCCGCCTCAGTCGTGTCCCAATCGCCCGCGTGATGGCCAGTCACATTCTCGGTCAAAGGTGGCAGCTGGACGAGAGGCCAGTTGAATATCGAGCCCACCCCTTCCGCCAATGCCCATTGTTATTACTTGACCTTTCAGCGATACCTCGCAAATTCCCCTGTTCCATCCCCTGTCAGTTTAATACGACCGCGTTGCCCCAGCCGTGGCCGCTGATGCGCTTTCGGGCTCGGGCTCGGGATCCGCGCGCTGGCTAGGCAGCATCTGGCGCATCCTCGGCCGCTTTAGCGACACGCCGCTTGCGCCCTGGTCGCGACGCGCCGACGACAGGTTCGCGGGCGAGAAAGTGTAGGTCGACCGTTCAGTACGGGCGCTTGAGCAATCGGGCTGGCTGAACAGGAAACGGCGGGGCGGTCGCCATCGCAGCAACGAGTACCGAATTGCCTTCGGGGCGATTTCGGGGGCTGCCGGCGGTAGCGCGCAAATCGCTTCTTGCGGCCTGCGACTCAACTATCCACGAACCGGTCATCCGATGCGCGGCACTCGGCATATTGATCTTGGTCAAACCCAATTCGGGGGTGCGGCGTACTAATTTATGCGGGGCGCCCGGAATATGGAGAGACTGAGATGGATCGCGAAGGATCGGATCAAGCACCTCGGGCATTATCTCGACGTTCTATGCTCGTCCGCGGGTTTTCCTATGCCGCTGGCATTTCGGCCGTGCTCGCCGCGTCTCCAAACGCTGCCATGGCGAACAAGCTGCCAAAGACCGCGGTGAACTACCGTCCTAAGCCGAACGGTCACAAGAAGTGCAGCACATGCGTGCTATTTGAACCGCCGAAGTCATGCAAGAACGTTGCCGGCGATATCAGCCCGGACGGTTGGTGCATTCTTTGGCGTGCCAAATAGTCCGTCAGGATTCCGTCAACAAATTGAGTGATAGTGCACGGCTGATGACGGTTGGTCTTGAAGGCCAATTCCGACCGTTGCAGCAGGAACCCCTAATGGACGTTCAACATGCAGAAGGAGAAGCGCAGCATGAACCATTTTGCTGGATTGGACGTATCGGTCAAGGAGACCAGCGTCTGCATTGTGGATGACACGGGCAAGATCGTGCGGGAAGTGAAGGTGGCGAGCGAGCCAATAGCCGACATCAGAACGCGACGCGGATGCCGCCCTGGCCGCTGACCACGGAGCTATTGTCGGACAGCGCGAGATATTCCGCCGAGGCAAATAGCGCCACTTGACCAGTGCGTACCTCAAGACCCGCCCCGCCGAAGCCGCCCCACACATCGTCCTTGCCCGGCGTGGCGAACGGGATCGCCTGCCCGAGCAGGACGGCGTCAACCGTGTTGCTGCCCACACGCTGCACCCCCAGCACGCCGCCGTAGATGTTCGTCATCATCGCTGCGCTCGGCCCGAACACCTGCGTGCGCGTGAGTTTGAGTTGTCCGCGTTCCTCGAAGTCGCTCACCGTCTGCTTGTTAACGGTCAGTGGCGCGGTGGTGCCGGTCTCGGTGTACCCGCCAAGCCAAGCATAGAGGTAGCGCAGGCTCAGGCTCGGGGTCAGCGTGTAGGAAGCGCCCATCAATGAGCCCAAGCCATAATGCAGGCCATAGGTCGCTTCCGGGCTCACGTACCAGCCGTCATAGCTGGCCTTGGCGGTCTCCAATCCGCCCGCAACGAGATTGTTGTTGATGTGGTCGCGGGTAACGTCCGTCTGGATATGGCCGCCCTGCACCGCCACGTTGAGGAATGAAGCGTCCCAATTGTAGCGCCCGAACAGCCCGCCAAAAATAAGATCGCTTTTGTCGTTCCCGCAGTTGAGATCGAGGATGCTGCGGGTCGTGCCGCCGCCGACGAAGGCACCAAGCCGCAGGTTGGCTTGCGCCTGCCAGTCGCCGCCCACCATGCCGCCATAGAATCGATTGAGCGTGTGCAGCAGGACGCCGTCTGCCTGCTGTACCCGTTGACCGGCGAAGCCACGCCCCCAAACGGTCGTGCCGTCGGCATACTGCACGGTCGGGTTCTTGAACACCGCGTTGTCCGAGGCATAGGCCGACAGGCCCGGAATGTTGGCAAAGGCGTCAGCGAACCGCGTATTGGGATCGCTCTCGTCGGCGTAGGAGATCGGGTTATTGAAATGATTGTAATTAAAGAAAACCCGGTCACGCGGCACCGCCGAGGAGACCGTGCGGGTGAAGTCCATCAGGTTGCGGCCGAACATAGCGAAGGGGGTCGGGTCGATGGTGGCGACCCGGTTGCCTGACACCGCGAACGGCACGGTCGAGGTGATGGTGACGCCGGCGAGTGAGCCGAAGGTGAGGTTCTGGTTGCCGACCCAGAAATTGACGGTGCCGCCGCCGCCGAGGTTGATGGCGCCGATGAGTATCGAGCCCGGAAGGAGCGTCAGCGTGTTGGCATTGCCGGAGAGCTGTAGCGCCGCTGTGCTGCCGGAGATCGTGCCGCAGTTGGTCGCACTGGCGTTGCCAGACGCAAAGATGCCATAGCCGAGGCCGTCCGAACCGAAGGGACCGCCGGCAGCACCGCCGGTTCCAGCAATAGTGCCGCAATTGAAAACGTTGGCGTTTCCGGCTTTGATGCCGTAGCCATCGCCGCCCGCGCCGCCGATGCCGCCCGCGCCGCCGGTGCCGCCGATGCCGTCCGCGCCGCCGGTGCCGTTGCCGCCGGGGCCGCCGTTGCCGCCGGCACCGCCTGTGCTGGTGCCGCCGGCGCCGCCCTTTCCGATAATGCTGCCCCAGTTGCTCACGGTGGCGGTGGTCGCGTTGATGCCGTAGCCGTCGCCGCCCGCGCCGCCGGTGCCGTTGCTGCCGTTGCCGCCCGCGCCGCCGGTGCCGGTGCCGCCGGTGCCGCCGGTGCCGACGATGCTGCCAGTGGCGGTGTTGGTCAGCGTCAAGGTGGCGGTATCATTGATGCCAGTAGGGCTGCCGGAAATGGTCACCGAGTTGGTGCAGGTCTGATTTGTGCCGGTCGCTGCACAAGCCGCGCGCCCCTCGCTCGGCGACAATAGCACCAGCAGCGCCGCGAACACCGCGCCCGCCAAGGCCAAGCGACCACAAACGACTCCTGACGCCCGGCGGAGTCTAATACCTGTCCAAACCTGCAACACCCAGCCCCGTTACTCAGCAGCCGCACAGCATCGGGGCGGCCCCCCTAGGTGGGCATTAAACTTGCTACCAACGCAGATACAAGGGCCGGTTTACAAGGACCGGTTGCGATTGTCCGCAACCATGTTGGTTTCGCAACACGCCGCAGGGAAGTCGCGCCGAGGTCGGTCGTGGGTCCAGGCTGTGTGAAAACGCTGCAGGCACTTGTCCGGGCGCAACAAATGAATCAGGTTGGTAGCCGGGGCGAATCCTTCATGCGGCAAATGCTTTCCGATTGATTCAATATTGCTCCAGGACGACGTACAGAAGCGTTTTCACACGGCCTTGGTCAATAGCGGACATTTGCACTGCAACAGACCATGTCCGCTTTCCCCCCGATAGCGACCGGAAAAAGCGGACATCGGCAACTCGAGATTAACGTCAGCTGGGGCCCATAGGGGCCTTCGCGCAGCCATGCTAATATTGAAGCGGCATGATTGGAGGAAAGCAATGACCGCCTTGAGTACGGAGAACCCAGTATTTGTAACCTATATGATCGCTGCCGCGATTATGATCCTGAAGCTCATGAGCCAAGGATGGATAACGGTCTACAGGATGCTGAAAATTGGCGGTGGATGGGCCACTCCCGAAGACCTTAACCCTGGACTTATCAATCAAAATCCGCGTCCCGAGCAACTCGAATTGAATGACTATGTCGACCGGTCGCGGCGAATGCAACGTAACGATTTGGAAAATATCCCGGCGTTCCTCGCCTGCGGACTAATTTTTGTCGCCGCCGAGCCCTCATACCAGTTGGCAAACATCCTCATGTATACGTTCGTCGCCGCCCGCCTTGGCCATACGCTCGCCTATGCCACCAAGCAGAGCCATGAAGTCCGCGCCACACTATACACAATCGGTTCTGTGGTAGTCATAATCATGGCACTATATGTTCTGGCAGCCGTCCTTTTATAAAAACCGACGATGGAACATTTAATGATAGCAACGCCGTTTAGCCCAACTTGTGCTTGCTAGTGAGGGCTTTGCACCAAGGTATCAATGGCGCGACCGAACGCACCGCCGATGTCGCAGTTGGGTCAAACGCGCCGGGGCAAGGTCGTGCCCCACATCCTTCCATGTCTGGTTCGCACCGAAAGCGACTGAGCCGGCGCGGCCGCGCAACATGTCGCGAGGGGGCCAAAAGGCGTCATGCTGACGAATGACCGGTTGTCAGCGCAAATTCGCCGGTCTATGTGGCGACAGCGTTCCTCGCCCGGAAAAGATGGACTTCGGAAGGAAGAGTGATGGTCTCGCCATCGCCGTAGGCTTCCAGCGCCACAACAACATCCTCGACGATGGCATCAATGGTCGCGTCTCCGCTTGCGCGCAGTGCTTGTTCGAATGGCTGTGCGAGGATTTCTGCTCGAACTGCCTGGTGAGGCGGTGTCAAATGGCGGTCTACGACGAGAACGGATACATTATCGATTTCGAAGCCTACTTCCTTGAGCAAAGACGAAATGACGTTGCCGTCGCGGAATGCATAAGGGCGAAGTGCCTGCTCCGCGATTTGGTCGCCAATTCGATGCCTCAGGCTATCTGAAGCCGCCTGGAAGAGTGGCGTCACCGATTTCCAGCAGGTTAGAAACAGGAGCCCGTTAGCTATTAGGACCCGGCGGACTTCAGAGAGGGCCTTGGGCTTGTCGGGAAAGAACTGAAGCCCCTGCTGGCAGAAAGCGATATCGAACTCGCCGTCCTCAAACGGTAATTCTGTCACGTCGCAGGTGCACCACTCAAATCCTGTGACGGGTCGCCGGCGTGGTTTCCCGGGCGACTTCGATCATTGCTGGGTTCAAGTCCGTACCGACGATCCTGCCTTGGCCAGCCAGACGCTCAGCTGCAACCTTCGAGATAATGCCAGTGCCGCAAGCTACGTCGATGATATGCGCGCTCTCGGGAAGCGAAACGGCATCTAAAGTCGCTCTCGCCATCGGCCCAAAAAGGGATGGCACTTTCTGTCGCTCGTACCCTTCTGCGGCATTTGTCGACAGATGGTAGGTATCGGCAGTATTCATCGCGCTGCTCCCTTAATTGGTTCAAACCAATCAGGCGCTTGCGCTGGTGGCTCAACCCTGCATTGGAAAGCGTGAGGCCGCGACCGCCAACAATACTTCTTTTTGAGAATGTCTGAAATGGGTCCAGCTTGTGCGGTTGGCTCCGTAATTTTGATAGGCCATGCCCCCAAGCGCCGCACGTTCGAAAACGAGACGGAGACGTCTGTCATGGTTCTTCTGTTACAACCTCTTTTTGGCAGCGCTGACTCGTGGAGACGCCTTCTCAACACGGCAATGCCCGAAATCGAAGCGCGCATTTGGCCCGAGATCGGTAACCTGGCCGACATTGAGTTGGCGGCGGTCTGGGCGTTGCCTCCTGGTACGCTGGCAAAGCTGCCGAACCTGCGCCTTATCGTTTCTCTGACAGCAGGCACCGACGCGTTGTTGCGTGATCCCGATCTGCCTTCGGTCCCGATCATACGCGCTGGCGACACCACCGGCGATGCGATGATGAACGAAACCACGTTGTTGCATGTCCTGCGTCATCACCGCTACATGCCTGACTATCTCCAGGCACAGCAGCGATGCGAATGGATCAGGCTGCCGGTCAAGGCGGCGAGTGAACGCAAAGTAGGCGTCATGGGCCTGGGGATGATCGGGCTCGCGGCTGCTAAAATGCTCGTCTCGGTCGGCTTCCAGGTTGCGGGCTGGGTGCGCCACCCGCGCCCATGCACCGAGATTGAAATCTTTAGCGGACGCGAACACCTAAATGCTTTTTTGGCGCGCAGTGAAATCCTTGTAAACCTATTGCCGCTTACATCGGAGACGCGCGGCATCATCAATGCCGAAATGCTCAACGAATTGCCGGCCGGGGCGGCAATTATCAACCTAGGCCGCGGCGACCATGTCGTCGAATCGGACTTCATTTCGGCGCTGGACCCCGGGCACCTTGCCGCAACAACCCTCGACGTATTTCCTGTAGAACCGCTGCCCAGCGACAGCCCACTTTGGCGACACCCTAAGATTACGGTCATGCCCCATGTCGCGCGCCGGCTCGTTCCCGAGGAACTCGCCCCGCGCATTTGTGCGATTATCAAACAACTTTACGCAGGAACGCCTTTTACCCAAGTCGTTGACCGCAAGCTTGGCTACTAACAACCCACGGCGCATTATGTCTGCCTTGGTGGTGAGTTCAACCGATCGACGCAACACCGTCTAATCTTACCAGATGGGGAGGTGAGCGATGGGGGTGCACGCGCGGACATGGTTCACACCGAAGCAGGAAGGCAGAGCTTTGGGAGTGTTGGAAGAGCGGTCAATGCGTGGCGGACATCGCCCGCGCGCTTGAGCGGAGGAACAAGAGCGGCGTCTACCGGGTCTTGGCGCTCAATGGAGGGATGTCCCCACTGCCTCGCCGGAGAGCTCAGCAAGCGCTGAGGCTTGCGGAGCGTGAGGAGATCTCGCGTGGCATTGCCGCCGGCTGGTCGATGCGGCGGATCGCCCAGAACCTCGGGCGATCGCCGTCGACGGTCAGTCGCGAGATAAAGCGTAACGGAGGCTGCCGTGCTTACCGCGCCAGTTGGGCCGACAAGCGGGCCTGGGAGCGGTCGCTGCGTCCGCGATGGAGCGTCGCGCAGAAGCTCGCGCTGCAGTGGTCGCCGAAGCAGATCGCCGGCTGGCTGAAGCGGCAATTCCCTGCCGACCAGAGCATGCAGGTATCCCACGAGTCGATCTACCGAAGCCTCTTCATTCAGACACGCGGTGTGCTGAAAAAGGAGCTGATGGCGCACCTGCGGACGGCGCGGCAGATGCGCCAGGCCAAGGGCGGTACGACCAAAAGCGGACTGGGACAGATCGTCGATGCAGTCTCAATCCGCGAACGGCCGGCCGAGGCCGAGGACCGCGCCGTGCCCGGCCACTGGGAAGGAGACCTGCTCTGTGGAGCAAACAACACGCACATCGCGACCCTCGTCGAGCGCCACACCCGCTTTGTCATGCTTCTAAAGGTCCCGAGCAAGGACACCGCGACCGTGGTCGCCGCGCTGGCTAAACATGTGCGCAAGCTGCCTCAAGAATTGCGTCGGTCATTGACCTGGGATCGCGGCAAGGAGATGGCTGACCACAAGAATTTCACCATTGCCACCAAGGTGCAGGTCTATTTCTGCGGTCCACGCAGTCCTTGACAGCGCGGCAGCAATGAAAATACCAATGGCCTGCTGCGGCAGTATTTCCCGCGCGGAACGGATCTCTCGCGTTTCTCTCAGGCCTACCTGAACAAAATCGCGCGGCGCCTCAACCAACGCCCACGGCAGACCTTGGGATTCGAAACTCCGGCCGATAGACTACAAGCGGTGTTGCAGTGACCGGTTGAGCTCGCCGGGGCAAAGCGGACATTGACCAGTCGCCGCTCTCTAACCGTAATTTATGATGGGGTGGACGCCCCGCCGACGGCATCGATGTGCCAAAGTGGAGGTGTTGAGCAGCACTTAAGGGAGGCGTCCGTGTCGGAGGTTAGCATAATCGGTCTGGATATCGCCAAGCATGTTTTTCACGCTCACTGACCGGATGCGCGGGGTCGAGCGATGTTCAGCAAGCGGATCAGCCGAGGAAAGTTGCTGGATTTTTTTCGCAGCCCAGCCGAGTTGCACGGTAGCGCTGGAGGCATGTGGGGGAGCGCATCACTGGGCCCGTCAGCTCACCCAGCTTGGCCATGCCGTTCGGCTGATCCCGCCCGCCTATGTAAAGGCGTTTGTGAAGCGGCAAAAAAACGACGCGATTGATGCCGAGGCGATCTGCGAAGCAGCGCAGCGACCGAGCATGCGGTTCGTGGCCGTGAAGAGCGAACAACAGCAGGCGGCGGGTCTGGTGTTTCGGACCCGCGATCTGTTGGTGCGGCAGCGGACCCAGCTCATCAACGCGATCCGCGGGCACCTCACTGAATATGGTTGGTCGCTCCCAAGGGACCGTCGCATGTGGCGATGCTTGCCGGCCTCCTCGAGGAAGAGGAGATGGCTACCTCGCTTCCCGAAGCGGCCCGCGCCATGTTCCGATTGATGTTAGACCTGCTCGCCGGTCTCAATGGCAAGATCGCAGATCTCGACAAGGAGATCGCGCGGCGTGCTCGCGAGGACGAAGTATCGCGCAGGCTGATGACCGTTCCCGGCATCGGCCCAATCTCCGCCACCGCAATCGCCGCTCTAGCACCGCCGATCGAGACCTTTGCCAAGGGCCGCGACTTTGCCGCCTGGCTCGGTCTCACACCTCTTCAAAGATCGACAGGCGGCAAGCGGAAGCTTGGCGCAACGTCCAAAATGGGCGAGCGCACACTCAGGCGCCTCCTCATCATCGGCAGCAGCGCCGTTGTGCAACAGGCGAGCAAACGCGGCGCACCAAAGGGTTCGTGGCTCGAACAGATGCTGGCTCGCAAACCGCGCATGCTGGTGACGGTCGCGCTCGCCAACAAGATGGCACGGATCGTCTGGGCGCTACTTGTAAAACAAGAGAATTACCGAGCTCCGGTCGCAGCCAAGGCGTGATCTTGGCGGACTTGAGGTCGTCGGAGGTGTAGTCGGGCGAAGGAGGGTATGGCGCAACAGTCGGTGAGACGGGGCCGGAAGAACCAGATGTACTCATCGTGGCTGGAGCACGCATTTATGATTTGGTTCCGGTCTGCGAACTCCCATACAGGCCCGCAGCTCCATCGCTGCACAATCAGAGGCCGGACAGATGGCAGCATCCGACTACGTGCCGATCTTCTTCAAAAAACCGCTTGCATCTCGTGGAGCGTCCACAGATGAATACAGGCCCCGGAGAAGCCCTACCCCTCCGCCGGCGCCTGCTGCGGCCATTGGCCGGATTCGATCTTGGCGGCGGCGATCACGGCCTGCGTGCGACTCTCCACCCCGAGCTTCTGCAGGATGGCGGAAACGTGCGCCTTCACCGTCGCCTCCGACACCCCGAGCTGATAGGCGACCTGCTTGTTGAGCAGACCCTCCGACAGCATCATCAGCACGCGTACCTGCTGCGGCGTCAGCGTCGCCATGCGCGCCATCAGCTCGGCGGTCTCGGCGTCCGAGCCGGCCGAGAGGTCGACGTCGGGCGGCGTCCACACGCCGCCGTCGAGCACCTGCCGGATGGCGCCGCGCATGGTCTCGACCCCGAGCGTCTTGGGGATGAAGCCGGACGCGCCGAACTCCATGCAGCGGCGGATGGCGCTCGGATCATCGTTGGCCGAGACCACCACCACCGGCACGCCCGGATATTGCGCGCGCATGTACATGAGACCGGAAAAGCCGCGCACCCCCGGCATCTTC
>JARRNI010000147.1:0-18627 GCA_037385125.1 Pseudolabrys sp. | reverse complement strand
AGTTCCATCCGCGGCACCGGGTTCATGAAGTGGATGCCGATGAAGCGCTCGGGCCGGTCGGTGGATGACGCGAGCCGCGTGATCGAGATCGAGGAGGTGTTGGTGGCGATGATCGCCTCTGGCTTGAGACCCGCGCACAGGTCGGCGAAGATCTTGCGCTTGACCTCCTCCTTCTCGGTCGCGGTCTCGATCACGAGATCGCAGCTCGCCATCTCGTCGATCTTCTCCGCCGGCTTGATGAGCGCAAGCGCGGCCCTCTTCTGATCCTCGCCGATCGCCTTGCGCGAGACCTGCCGCGTCATATTGCCGTTGATGGTCGCCATGCCGGCCTTGATGCGCTCGCCCGACACGTCGTTCAACATAACGGTATAGCCCGCCAGCGAGCAGACCTGGGCAATACCATTGCCCATTTGTCCGGCGCCGATCACCCCGACCGATTTTATCGTGACCGCCATAACCCGTTTTCCGGTGCGAAGCCACTCGATGACCGCGGCTTCGCTTCAAGTTGCCTTTTCTACGCCGAACCGCCCGCAGACACCACGGGCGGCATCATCAATTTCGCAGGGCGCCGTTAACGCCCGAGCTTGCCCAGTTCGTCCGCCAGCTCGGGCAGCGCCTGATAGAGGTCGGCGACCAGCCCGTAGTCGGCGACCTGGAAAATGGGGGCTTCCTCGTCCTTGTTGATCGCGACGATCACCTTGGAATCCTTCATGCCGGCCAGATGCTGAATGGCACCCGATATGCCGACCGCGATGTAGAGCTCGGGCGCCACCACCTTGCCGGTCTGCCCGACCTGCCAGTCGTTGGGCGCGTAGCCGGCATCGACCGCGGCGCGCGAGGCGCCCATGGCAGCGCCCAGCTTGTCGGCCACCGGCTCGATGTATTTGGTAAAGTTCTCGCGGCTCTGCATCGCGCGGCCGCCAGAGATGATGATCTTGGCCGAGGTCAGTTCCGGCCGGTCGGACTTCGACAGCTCCTCGCCGACGAAACTGGACAGGCCGGAATCCTCGGCCGCGCTCACGTCCTCGATCGGCGCCGCAGAACGGCCTTCCCCGGTCGCCTGGAAGGTCGAGGTGCGCACGGTGATGATCTTCTTGGCGTCGGACGACTTAACCGTCTGCACGGCGTTGCCGGCATAGATCGGCCGCTCGAAAGTGTCGGGCGAGATCACCTTGGTGATGTCGGAAATCTGCATCACATCGAGCAGGGCGGCGACGCGCGGCATGATGTTCTTGCCGGTGGTGGTGGCGGGCGCGACGATGGCGTCGTAATTACCGCCGAGCGAGACGATGAGCGCCGCGGTCGGCTCCGCGAGCTGATGCTCGTAGGGCGCGGCGTCCGCCATCAGCACCTTGGCGACGCCGTCGAGCTTGGCGGCGGCTTGGGCAGCGGCTTTGCACTCTTTGCCGGCGATGAGCACGTGCACCTCGGCGCCAAGCTCCTTGGCGGCGGTGAGCGCCTTGTTGGTAGCGTCCTTGAGCGTCTTGTTGTCGTGCTCGGCGAGAAGGAGTGTGGTCATTTATTGGCTCCGCCATGTCTCCGTCATCCTGAGGTGGCCGCGCGTAGCGCGGCCCTCGAAGGATGCACGGCCACCGCAAGTCGGCTATTGCCGACTTGCGCGGCTAATATTGCTGCCGATCTCGGGTAAACCCGAGATCGGTGGCCGTCGCCCTTCGAGGCTCGCTTCGCTCGCACCTCAGGGTGACGGATCGAATGATGAATGTGCGGAAGCATTGTTACAGCACCCCCGCTTCGTCCTTGAGCTTGGCCACCAGCTCGGCCACCGAGCCGACCTTGACGCCGGCCTGGCGGCCGCCGGGCTCCGCCGTCTTCAGCACTTCGAGCCGCGGCTTGGCATCAACGCCGTAGTCGCTCGGCGCCTTCTCGTCGATCGGCTTCTTCTTCGCCTTCATGATGTTGGGCAGCGAGGCATAGCGCGGCTCGTTGAGGCGCAGATCGGTGGTAACGATTGCCGGAGACTTGAGCTTCACGGTCTGAAGGCCACCGTCGATCTCGCGGGTCACCGTGAGATTGTCGCCGTCAAGCTCGATCTTGGAAGCGAAGGTGCCCTGCGACCAGTTGAGCAGCGCCGCCATGCGACCAGTTGAGCAGCGCCGCCAGCATCTGGCCGGTCTGGTTGCAATCGTCGTCGATCGCCTGCTTACCCATGATGACGAGTCCGGGCTGCTCGGCTTCGACGACGCCCTTGAGGATCTTGGCAACGGCGAGCGGCTCGACCGCGGCGCCGTCGGCCTTCACCAGGATGCCGCGGTCGGCGCCCATGGCGAGCGCAGTGCGGATGGTTTCGGAGGCCTGCTGCGGACCAATGGACACCGCCACGATCTCACTCGCCTTGCCGGCTTCCTTCAGACGGATCGCCTCCTCGACGGCGATCTCGTCGAAGGGATTCATCGACATTTTGATATTGGCTAGCTCGACGCCGGAGCCGTCGGGCTTCACACGGATCTTGACGTTGAAGTCGACCACCCGCTTCACGGGCACCAGAATTTTCATGATCTGAATGTGCTCCTCGGGCCGCTCTTGCTCTTGGTCCGGGCCCGGAAATTGGTGCGGCGCACCCTAATAGCGGGCTTTTGCCCGGTCAACGCCGCGGGGCTTGCAGCGTTCGGCGACGAGGCATGCGCCATCGCCCGGAATTTGTGAAGGCCCCGCCGCTATCTATTCTGCCCCGGCGCCCACAGTACGTCCTGGGCGCCCTTGTCGTTCGCGCAGCGGCCGGCGACGAACAGATAGTCCGACAGGCGATTGACGTATTTGAGCGAGGGCTCCGACACCCCCTCCTTGTCCTTGAGCTCGACCATGATGCGCTCGGCGCGCCGGCACACGGTGCGCGCCAGATGCAGATAGGCCGAGGCCGCACTGCCGCCCGGCAGGATGAAGGATTTCAAAGGCGCGAGGTCGGCATTGAGCCGGTCGATCTCGCCTTCCAGCCAGGCCACCTGGGCGTCGGTGACGGTCAGGCGGGCGCCGCCGGGGCCCTTCTCGGCCAGGCAGAGATCGGCCGAGACGTCGAACAGGTCGTTCTGGATGCGGGCGAGGCCGGCGTCGAGGTCGGCCCCTAGCGTGTGCAGCCGTACCAGCCCGACCGCGGCGTTGACCTCATCGATGGTGCCGTAAGCCTCGACCCGCAGGTCGTATTTCTTGCGGCGGGCGCCGGTGCCCAGTGCCGTGGTACCGTCGTCGCCGGTGCGGGTGTAGATGCGGTTGAGCACGACCATGGGATGCCTTCTCCGAAACCTCTTCGCAGCGCCGCGGCTTTGCGCTATGCTGCTAACCTTAGCGGAATTTGCCACCCATGAGGGATGACATGACGCGCTTTCTGATGATCGCCGGCGCCGCCGCCGTTCTGGCCCTGCCGGCCACCACCTCCGCGCTCGCCTGCAGCGCCCACGCCCACACCGCCTCCGCGACCTCGGTCGATCTTGCCGCCGCGGCCAAGAAGGCCCTGACGCCGGTGAAGCAGGACAAGACCGACGCCGGGCAAAAGGCACCGGCGAAGTAATGCGGCGCCGCTCGCGCGGCCGTCGCTAGCGTCCCATCGCCCAGATCGTCGCCATGATGATAATGATGGCGACGAACTGGAGCAGTACGCGCAGCCGCATCAACTTCTGCGACGTGTTGGGCGAGCCGCCCCGCATCATATTGACGAGGCCGAGTACCAGCACGATGGCGACCGCAATGATTGCGACCGGCACTGCGTAATGGGACATGAAGTGCGACATGGCCGGGCTTCTAGCACCCCGCACGGCCGCTGGCCAAGCGCCCCGGCGGTGACGTCGGGGCCGGCATAATCGGTCTGCAATTCGCCCTCGCGAAATAGTTGCGTCCGCGCTATAATCTACCGCCAATTATCGGGGCAAGTGGGGGAAATTGGCTTTGCGCGGGGACAGCGCGGCGGCCTTGGACCGCGCGCGGGGGAAAGCCTTGCCGGCGGCGCGCCGGCCGGCCCGAGATCAGCCGCGGCGTTCGGCGAGACCGAGTGCCTGCACGGGCGGCTACCCGCGCGGGTGCTGGCCGCGGCGCAGGAGCGCGCCGCCCGCCTCGGGCTGCGCGCTAACCGCATCCTCATCGCCGCCGGCAGCATCGATGAGGAAAGCTATCCACGCGCGCTCGGCGACGACCTCGGCGTCGCCTTCGAGCCGCTCGACGACATCCCGCGCGCGCTGTGCCCGCTCGACGACGCGCGGCTGGTCGAATTCGCCACGTACACGGCATACTGCCGATCGCCGCCTGGCGCGCGCTCTACCAGTTGATCGTCTCGCCCTATGCCTGGGAGAAGACCGAGCACGGCCTAGCAAAGCGTTCGCGGCGGGCCGAGGCTACGACGCGTTCGCTGGTCGCGCTGGAGCGGCATCTCGACAGCCTCGTGAAGTCCGGCGAGTTGCCGGCGGTAGCGGACCACGTAGCGAGCGAGGCGCGTCGAAATACGCCGCAGCTTAAGTCGTCGCCCGCTCGCGCAGCATCAGGGTGAATACCATCTCCAGCCGGTCGAGCGCCGGGCGCAGATCGGGAAATCTTTCGAGATCGTCCTCGCTCAATTCCTTGCGCAGATCGATCGCCGTCGCGGCTAGGCGCAGCACCGCCAGATCCTTTTCACTCGATGCACACGAGCTCCTTGCTTTTCTTGTCGTGACGCGTCCCCCTTGGTCACTCGCGAAGATTCCGACCCGAGCGCCGTGAGGACTGCGCGTCCACCATCATGCGCAAACGTGCCCCCGCCGGTTGCCGCAAGAGAATATAGATCGAGCAGCCCCCTTGCTCTCATTGTTGTTCGGGCCAGCTCGTTATTCGAGTCAGCATCGCGACGGCCTGCAGCCGTCATGACTATAATGCCTTAAATGTATCGTACGCGAAGCCCTTTTTGCGTGGGCGATGATAAAGTTTTCGAAAAACAAAGTGCAGTTATGAAAGGATCGTTTCTTCAACGCGCCGCCGGCGCGCATGATCGGGAGACGCGCGGCTTTGACCCGAACAGGAAGGGGAACCGCTTTTGGAACAATGGATCTTGCGCATGCAATGCGTCAGGGACACCTTTCACTTAAAGGCAGCCGATGCGCGGCGGCGAAAAACGGGGCGAAAGACCCGTCATAAATACCTACGTAGTGAGTCGGCGGCTTGCGCCGGCTTGCGCTTGAGATTGAACGGCGCAACGAAGTGGCCCTGCTTGTCCATCAGATAGACCACGGCGCTGTGGTCCATGCTGTAGTCGCCGTTGCCGATGGGCACCTTGCGCGCCACCACCCGGTATTCCTTTTCGACCTTCTCGATCTGCTTGGGCGTGCCGGTGGCGCCGCGCAGATGCGGATCGAAGCTCGACAGATAGTTCTTCATCACCGCAGCGGTGTCGCGTTCCGGATCGACGGTGATGAAAAGCGCGGCCACGCCATCGGCATCCTTGCCCATGGCGTGCAGAGCTTGCGACAGTTCGAACAGCGTGGTCGGGCAGATGTCTGGACAATGGGTGTAGCCGAAGAACACCAGCAACGGCTTGCCCTTGAAATCCTGGTCGGTGATCGTTTTGCCGTCCTGGTCGGTCAGCGTGAACGGACCCCCGATCGCCGAGGGGCCGGGGCCGACGCCGAACTGGCCGGTGGCGAAGAGGAACACGCCGAGGAAAACCACGAGTCCGGCCACGAAGGCCGAGAGCACGAGCAGGATGTGAGAGGTGCGGGCCTTCATTGCGGGCTCACCAGGCAGCAACGGTCAGAAGCACGAAACCCAGCCGGTGCGCACGAGCTCGAAAAACACGGTGGTGCCGTAGTAGACCCAGAGGCCCAGCGTCCCCGCCATGATCGCCCCGCCGAGAACCGCGAGCAGCAGCAGAGGCCGCGTGCGGCTTGTTGTGATGGTCGTTGGCGGCATCGATCACCCCCTTCGGACAACGCCGGCCGTGCCGTCATCACTTAAGCATGCCTCCCATAGGCTACAATAATGCCGATGTCACGACGCCAGCCGGCCGCCTCGCGCCGGCCACCCGGCAAGGCGCCTGCGACCGGCCGACGCAGCCCCTCCGGCTAGGAAACGAAGCCTTGCAGAAATTAACCATGTTTTCGACTCGGTCTCGTCGCAAGCGGGCCGCGCTTTTTCCCTAAGCCCTTGATCGACATTAAAATTCATTCGGAGTTTTAACGTAAAGCGATGGTAACGACGATGCTCGCGTTGACTCGCGAGGTTAAAGTCGTGCTCAATAGCGAACGTTTCACAGGCGAGGCACTTACGCCTTCAAACAAAGGCAATGGAGAGAATCGATGCGTACCGCTTTGGCATTAGCTCTAGCGATCACGATATCGGCGGCGGGCGCCAGCGCCTGGGCCGAGGATGCCAAGGCTCCTGCTCCGGCAGAGGCCCATCAAACCCCCAGCACTTACCCGCCTCTCACCAAGGAGAAGTGCGATAACCCGAACGCGCTGGGCGTCGAGCGCGTGGTGGCGATCGACACCACCGGCGGTCCCGGCTTTGGTTTCCAGAATTTCAAGGCCTACGACTTCCTGAAGGACCATGAGGTCGTACTCACCTTCGACGACGGCCCCTGGCCGCGCCGCACCGCGCGCGTGCTCAAGGCGCTGAAAGATCAGTGCACCAAGGCCATGTTCTTCCCGATCGGCGAGCACGCCGGCTGGCATCCCGAGATCCTGAAGAAGGACATCGCGGCCGGTATGACCGTCGGCTCGCATACCTGGTCGCACAAGGACCTGACCAAGATGTCCTTCGAGGACGCCAAGGCCGAGGTCGAGAAGGGCATCGCGGCGATCAGCGTCGCCTCCGGCAACAAGCCAGTCGCGCCGTTCTTCCGCTTCCCGGCGTTGCGCATGCCGCCGAAGATCTTGAAGTATCTCGCTTCCCGCAACATCGCGATCTTCTCCACCGATTGGGACACGTTCGACTTCAAGCTGCACCGGCCGGAGCAGGTTGTGCACGCGGCAATGTCCCGACTCGAGAAGCACGGCAAGGGCATCATCCTGATGCACGACTTCCAGCCCGCCACCTCGCGGGCGGTCCCCGAGCTCCTGACGCAACTCAAGGAAAAAGGCTTCAAGATCGTGCAGGTCGTGGGCAAGAAGCCGGTCGAGCCGCTGCCGGAATATGTTAAGATTGTCCAGAAGGAGATGGGCGGCGGCCTCTCCAATGCGCGTCCGATGTCGAGCGTGATCCAGACCATCAAGACCAACTGACGCCGGACTTTCGCGACAACAAGCCGGCCGCGCCCCTGCCTGGGCGCGGCCGGTTTCTTTTTGGCATCATCGAACCAAAAGCGACATCGGCGGATTATCGGGGAGGCATCCGAAGGCGAAACCAAGGAGGGGCCCATGCGGTACTGGCTTCCCGCGCTATTGGTCTTGGCGACGGCAGCGGCGGCTTCGCCCGCCCGGGCGCAAGGCCCGGTCGGCGCGTGGCGGGTGGCCGACGGCGGCGCGCATATCCGCATCGTCGACTGCGGCGGCGTGCTGTGGGGCGTGGTGTCCTGGGAGAAGACGCCGGGACGCGACCGCAAGAATCCCAATCCGGCGCTGCGCAACCGGCCGACGCTCGGCATGCCGGTGCTGCTGCACATGCGCCCGAGCGACGAGCGCGGCCGCTGGGAGGGTGAGATCTACAATGCCGAGGACGGCAACAGCTACGACGCCTCCATCGCCATGCGCGGCCCCAACACGCTGCACGTGGAAGGCTGTGCAATGGCGATCTTCTGCGGCGGCGAGGACTGGGCGCGTGTCAGCGCCCGTACGGCGACCACCGGCGCGGCGCAGTCACCCGCCGTCCTGCCAGCCGGCGCCATCTGCGCCCGCATCGGGGCGGCGCCGGGGCGGCCCCATTAGCACTGGCTGATAGAGCACCGCTGCGGCCAGCGTACATACGAGCGACAGCGCCAACAGCTTGCCCATGCTCGACGTGCCCGGATGGTTGGAGAACCACAAGCTGCCGAAGGCGGTGGCGGTGGTGAGCGCGCTGAAGAACACCGCTCGGGTTAGCGGCGACTGCAACACTTGGCTGTAGCCTGCACGCCACGACATCATGTAGTAGATCTTGAAGGCGACGCCGATGCCGAGCAGCAGCGGCAGCGCGATGATGTTGGCGAAGTTGAGCGCCAGCCCCAAGCCTACGCACAGCTCGAGCGTCACCACGCCCGCCACGATGAGCGGTATGAGCGTAAGCAGCACGTCGCGGACGCGGTGCAGCGTCAGCCACAACAGCACTGCGATCGAGAGCAGCGCCCACAGGCCGGCCTCGATGAAGGCGCGGATGATGGTACGCCCGGATTCCACAATGGCGATCGGGCCGCCGGTAGCCGCCGGCTCGACCTTCAGCACGGCCTGGGCGAAATCGCGGATTTGCGCGTTGCTGTTGAGCTCGCCCCGCGGCATGACCTGGACGCGGGCCTGACCGCCGGGCGTGACCCATTGCCGGTGTAGCCCGGGCGGCAAAGTCTTTTCGCTCACCGGCTGCGGATGCAGCGCGCTGCCCAGGCCCTTGAAAGCGGTCTCCAGCGGCGTGATGAACACCGCCTGGGCGCGCTCGCGCATGGCGGGGCCGGCCGCCGCCAGCCGGCCGAGATCAGCCGCCAGTCGCCGCGCCGCCTTGGGCCCCGGGCCCGCATGGCTTCTGGCAGCGCGGTCGAGCGCGGCCTGCGCGTTCTTGAGCGCGCGCACGTTTTCCGCGTCACTCGGCGTCGGACGCTTCGGCGCGTCGAGCGCCGGATCGAGCTCCTTGGCCGCGTTGTCAATGAGCGCGATCTTGTCGGCCTGTTCGCCCGGCACGAAGCTCGCCAGCGTCACGGTGCGCCTGACTTCCGGCAGGCGGCTCAGCCGCAGGGCGGTCTTTTGGGCGGCGGCCTGCGAAGGCGTCAGCACGTCGACAGCATTGGCGCCGACCGCGGGATCGCTGCGCACGTCGAGATAGGTGGCGATCGATTCCGCCTTCGGGTTGCGCAGGTCGATCGGGTTGAAGTCGAATTTCAGGAAATAGAGCGACGGCAGCGCGGCGACGATCAAGACGCTGGTGCCGATCAGGATCGGCCAGCGGTAGCGCTCCATGAAGCGGTCGACCGGCGCCAGCGCGGCATAGCCGAGCGGCTCGCTCTCACCCGGCGGGTTGAAGATGGCGAGCAGCGCCGGCAGCACCGTGACGCTGCCGAGGAAGGCGATGATCATGCCGAGGCCGGCGATCTGGCCGAGCTCGGAGACGCCCTTATAGGCGGTTGGCACGAACGACAGGAAGCCGGCAGCAGTGGCGGCCGCGGCAAGGGCGAGCGGCGAGGCGATGTGCTCGCCGGCGTTGGCCAGCGCCTTGCGCAGATCGCGCTCCTGGTGGCGTTCGGCCCGATAGCGCACGCTGAACTGGATGCCGAAATCGACGCCGATGCCGACGAACAGCACGGCGAAGGCGACCGAAATCAAGTTGAGCGCGCTGACCAGCATCAGCCCGACCGCGGCCGTGATGGCGAGGCCGATGGCGACGGTGGCGAAGACGGCGATGATGATGCGCGGCGAGCGCAGCGCCAGCCACAGGATCACCAGCACGATGGCCATGGTGGCGACCAGATTGGGAATGGCGCCTTCCTGGATGGTAGCGAATTCCTGGTCGGCGATCGGCACCGGGCCGGTGAGCCGCACCGTGGCACCCAGCCGCTGCTTGAGGTGCAACGAAGCGGCGGCCTGGCGGATGGCGTCGGTCGCCTTCTTGCCCGGCTCCAGCGCCGAATAGTCGAGCACTGGGTGGATCTCGATGAAACGCCTGAGGTCGCCGGTGGTCGGCTTCTTGCCCGACACCAGCTCGCGCCAAGAGAAATAGGCCGGCTTGCCGGCCAGCACGCTTTCCAGCGTGGACGCGGTCTCGTTGAACACGCCAGTGAGCGGGGCCAGCCCCGCCTCACCGACCTGGGTGCTCATCATGCCGAAGGAGAGCGCCTGGGTCAGCCCGCGCAGGCTGGGATCACTGGCCAGCACGCGGATGAGCGGCGCCAGTTGCGTGAGCTGGCCGGTGGTGGCCGCCACCTCGCCCTTGGGCATGAACAGGAAGGCGTTATGGGCAAAGAACGGCGTCTCGCTGACGCCGTCGACCGAATGGAACAGGTCCTTGCGCCCGGCCAAGGCATTGGTGAGCAGGCTCGCCGCCTTGCTGGCGGCCTCCGAGGTGGGAGCGTCGATGACCGCGAGAACCACGCCACGGCCACCACCGCCCAGGGCCAGCGGGTACAGAAATCGATCAGGGTCTTGATGGCAGCTTTGATCATGCGGCGCGGGTTCGCGGGTTCCAAAATGTCGGGAGGGCACGCTTAGTCCGAGAAGGACCGTCGCGCGCCCGAGGACACCGCCGCTAGATCCTTGTCAAAATGACGGCGGGCTCGCCCCCGGCAGCCCACTCCCCTTCGATTCAATCACGGCACGTCCTAATAGTTTGTATGCACGTGATCTTTTTCCGGCCCTGCTTGCCGACCGAAGGGGGCATCAACAAGGCAGGAAACCGGTTCCCGCCCCGGAACCGGTCCGGGACGGAAATTTTCTCGATCAAGCCCTAGCCGCGACCGGTGGTACGGGTCGGGCCTTGGCTGCCGATATAGGAGATCGCCGCCTTCAGCTGGGCGTCCTTGTCGGTGCCGATGAGCTGGCTCTTAATCGGCGGCGACTCGACGGCCTTGCCGGCGGCGGCGGCAGCGGTCTTGTTGTTGCCTTTGTGGCCCTTCTTGCTGAGTGGCCCCGGATTGTGGAAGGCGTGCTGCAGCGTGCTCTCGCGCGGCATCAGGACGCCGGCCACCTGCTGGTCCTTGGGCGCCTTGACCACGATGTTCGGCGTGATCCCCTTGCCCTGGATCGAGCGGCCGTCGGGCGTGTAGTAGAGCGCGGTGGTCAGCCGCAAAGCACCGTGGCCGTTGAGCGGAATGATGGTCTGCACTGAGCCCTTGCCGAAGCTCTGCGTGCCCATGACGGTGGCGCGGTGGCGGTCCTGCAGCGCGCCGGCCACGATCTCGGAGGCGGAGGCCGACGCGCCGTTGATCAGCACCACAATCGGCGTTCCTTTGATGATGTCGCCCGAGCCGGTAACCTTGTAGGCGTGGTTGTCGTCGGAGCGGCGGCCCTTGATGGTCACCACCGTGCCGCCGTCGAGGAAATTGCTGGCCACCGCCACGGCGGCCGACAAGAGACCGCCGGGATCGTTGCGCAGGTCGAGCACCAGGCCGTTGAGCTTGCCGCTGGCGTCATTCTTGAGCTTCTTCACCGCCTTCTTGAAATCCGCCGCGGTGTCGCCGCCGAACTGGGTGATACGCACGTAGCCGATGTCGTTCGGCTCGAGCTTGGACTTCACCGTCTGCACCTGGATGATGGCGCGGGTGATCTTGACCGGAAACGGCGTCTTGGTGCCGCGCGCGATGGTGATTTCCACGCTGGTGCCGGGCTTGCCGCGCAACTCGCGCACCACCTTGGACAGGCCCATCCCCTGCGCGCTCTCGCCGTTGATGCGCACGATGAGATCGCCCGGCTGCAAGCCGGCGCGGGCGGCCGGCGTGCCGTCGATCGGCGAGATCACCTTGGGCACGCCGTGCGCTTCGGAAATCTGGATGCCGAGCCCGCCGAACTTGCCGGTGATGTCGGCCTCGGACTGCTTGAACTCCTGCTCGTCCATGTAATCGGAATGCGGATCGAGCCGGTTGAGCATGCCCTTCAAGGCGTCCTTGGTCAGGATGTGCGCATTGACCGGATGCACGTAGTCGTGCTCGACTAATTGAATTACGCCCGCGAGCAGAGCGAGGTCGGTGCGGGACGGGCCGCTGCTGTGGCGGGCGCCGATGGCGTAGGCGACGGGAAGGGCAGTCAAGGAAGCGGCGACGATGCCGACCATGACCAGGCGCGACTTTCTCATGGCAATCGACCTCAAAACGTGTGATTCGGGCAGCCACCCCGGAGCTGATGCTTATAGCCTTATCCGCCGGCGAAGGTAAGCGCCGTGCCGCGGGCCCGAGCGGGTCCTCCGATAGAACGGCCCACGGGGGCCAATGTTCCTGGCTCGGGCCCCGTGCGGACGCCCGCCGGCCGACCGCTCAGCGCCGCCGCTTTGCCTGCTTTTTCCGGCTCGGCTTGCGGCTCCCGCTGCCGCTTTTCTTCCTTTTTTCTGGCGCGCGAAGGACCCCACCGCGGCCCCGGCGCCGGCGCTCTTGCGCAGGGCTTCCTTCAGGCCGGTCGGCCGGTTGTCCTTGCGCAAGAGGTCGCGGAAAGCTTCGTCGGCGAGCTCCTGGAAGGTCATCATCCGGTCGCGCGCGAGCAGATCGAGCGCGGCCCAGGTTTCCTCGTCGAACGTCACGCGCTTGCCCGGCATTGCCTGTCCTCTGCGGGTGGGAACGATTGGACCCCGATCGGTTCGAAAAGCCGGGGCACACGGTCGTGTTGCGTGCCCGGCTTTTCGGTAGCGGCGAGGGTTTCACCGGAGCGCAAAATTACCTATTTCTTGGCGCAGCATGCTGCCAGCGGCATCGTTTCGCCGCAACGCTCGCAACGGACGCCAGACGTGCCGGACATCGCCACCATCACCATCAATCCCGCCGTCGACATCTTCGTGAACGTGGAGCATGTCGAGCCGACCAAGAAGCTGCGCTGCTCGGCGCCCAAGCGCGATCCCGGCGGCGGCGGCATCAACGTGGCGCGCGTCGCACACCGGCTCGGCGCGACGGTGGCGGCGATTTATCCGACCGGCGGTGCCATCGGCAAGCTGCTACAGCGGCTGGTCGAGCGCGAGAGCATCGACAGCGTGACGACGCCGTCGCACGTGGAGACGCGCGAGAACTTCACGGCTTACGAGAAAGAGACCGGCGAGCAATACCGTTTCGTGCTGCCCGGCTCCGCGCTGCACCGCTCCGAATGGGAAGCCTGCCTCGACAAGCTGGCCACGCTGTCCGAGCCGCCGAAAATCGTGGTGGCGAGCGGATCGATTCCGCCCGGCGTGCCGGAGGATTTCTACGCGCGCGTGGCGCGCCACGCCAAGAAGCTCGGCGCCAAGATGGTCCTCGACACCGCCGGCCCCGGTCTCAAGGCGGCGCTGGCCGAAAGCGTGACGCTGATCAAGCCGAACATCAACGAGCTGAGCGAGTTCGTCGGCAAACCGCTCGAGCGCGACGCCGACTCGATCGCGGCGGCGCGCGAACTGATCGCCGACAAGCGCGTGGAGGCGGTGGCACTCACGTTGGGCGAGGACGGCGCCCTGCTGGTCACCGCCGACGCCGCCTGGCGCGCCGAGCCGATGCAAATTGAGGTGGCGAGCACGGTGGGTGCCGGCGACAGCTTCCTCGGCGGCCTGGTGGCGGCGCTGGCCGCCGGCAAGCGGCTCGACCGGGCCTTCCGCGCGGGAGTCGCCGCCGGCTCGGCCGCGGTGATGAGCCCGGGCACAGAACTGTGCCGCGAGGAGGACGTGCGCCGACTGCTGGACGAAGTGAAGATCAGCGAGGTGGCGAAGGCAGAGGCTTGAGCCTCGCTTTCACCGATCAGCGGCGCGCGTGGCGCGACGGGGCTTTCGCCTTGAGCGTCGCCGGGCGCATGTCGTTGCGGGCGGGCCCGACCATCCCGAGCCAAAGGATCATTGGCAAAAAGAAAAACATCGGCATTTCATTGCTCCATTATGTTTCTTCGTACGGTCGTTTAAGGAGCAACGTGCGCGTGCGCGGTCGTGTTCCGCCGATCACGCGGGGTTGAGGGTCCCGGCTCGCTCATCCCCGTCCTCACCTGGGCGGGGACAAGCTTCAGCGGGAATCGAGGATCGAATTGCAAGCGCGCAGGTTTTGCACTCTGGGGTCCCCGCTTTCGCGGGGACGAGCGTATGATTTTGTGTAAACGCTATCCGCTCTAACCGAGCGAACCGAAACGTAATAGCGATTGGCTCACTTTTGCGCGCTCGCGTACAATGCGCTTCAGCGCTGCGCGGTCTTCTGGTTCTCGCAGTAGAGCCGATCGAACTTAGCGGCGATGAGCCGCATGTCGCGCGCGTAGCCGCTCTGGTCGACGCCGGTCCATTCGCGCGCGAGGTCGGCGAAGGTCACCGGCCGGTGCAGCCGCTTCATGATATCCTGCACGTCGCTTTGCACCAGGCGCGTGCGCTTGGCGACCGGATGCGGCACCGGCGTGGTGGAATACATCAGGACATGTTGCAGATGCGCCAGCACGCCGGTGTGCACGTCGCCGAATCGCTCGCCCGGGCGGCCCGGAACGGTCGCGCCGAGACCGGCGAAGTTGTTGTCCTTCGCCGGCACGCCGGCGGGACCGCCGCCCGGACGTCGGAAGGTAAGATAATTGGTTTCGATCAGCATCTGGAAGAAGGCGAAGTCCCAGCGCACGCCGATGCATTTGTCGGGCGGGCGCGATACGCACGAGCCGATGTTCTTGTACAGCGTGGCGATGTGATCGAAGCGCGGCGCGATCGACATGTGCCGACGTGTATTGATGCGCTGCACGAAGTTCATCAGCGCGGCCGGCTGCACGCATTTCGGCACCGAATTGTCGGCATTGGCAATGATCGGAGGCAACGGCGCAGCCCAAGCCCCGGCAGGCGCGATGAGCGCGAGCAGCAGCAACAGTCGTCGAAACATGAAGACCCCACCCGAATGACCCAGGGCCAGTATGGTGAATCGAATCCGGTTAATTTTATGGAATCATGCCGCCCGGCAGGCGGATTGTCCTCGGGCCCGCCCGCCAAGCGCTAACGAATGTGGCCGGAAGGTGGCAGCCGCAGACCCGCCGCCGCCGGCGCTCCCGCTGCTTGCTGCCGGCAGCGCCCTCAGCTACGTATAGCCGCGCCGGTCCCCGCGATTTTTCGGGCAGGGAGCGGCAATCCACCCTGGCGGTGGCTTCCTTCGCGCGACGCCTGCGGACCGAACGCGACATGAGCCGCCGGACGGCATGGGGCGCGCGCACCGCGTACGCGCGCCTCCGCGCCACCTCTCACCCCGAAGGCCGGACGACGCCGCGTGCAGATCTACCTCCCCATCGCCGACATCCCGGTCAATATCTTCCTAATTCTGGGCTTGGGGCTGGCGGTCGGGTTCTTGTCCGGCATGTTCGGCATAGGCGGCGGCTTCCTGATGACGCCGCTCTTGATCTTCATCGGAATTCCGCCGGCAGTGGTGGTGGCGAGCGTCTCGCCGCAGATCGCCGCCGCCCTTTTTACCGGCTTTCTCACCCATTGGCGGCGCGGCACCATCGACTTCCTGCTCGGCGCCATGCTGCTGGTCGGCGGCACCGGCGGCACGCTGGTCGGCATCTGGCTGTTCACCTTGCTGCGCCGGGTCGGCCAGCTGGACCTGCTGATCGGGCTGTCCTACGTGACCCTGCTTACCGTGGTCGGCGTGCTGATGGTGACAGAGGGCCTGCGCGCCATCCAGCGCGCCCGTCACGGCGGCCGCGGCGACCTGCGCCGGCCCGGCAGCCACACCTGGATCCACGGCCTGCCGCTCAAGATGCGCTTCAAGCGCTCGCGGATCTACATCTCGGTAATCCCGGTCTGGGCGATCGGCTCGATCATCGGCTTCATCGGCGCCGTGCTGGGCGTGGGCGGCGGCTTCATGCTGGTGCCGATGCTGATCTATCTCCTGCGCGTGCCGACCATCACGGTGATTGGGACCGCCTCGATGCTGACGTTGACCACCATGATGACGTCCACCGTGCTGCACTCGGTGGCCAACCATCTGGTCGACGCGGTGCTGGCGCTTGTCCTGATGATCGGCTCAGTGGTCGGCGCCCAGTTCGGCGTGCGCACCGGGCAAAAGATGCGCGGCGAATGGCTGCGCCTGCTGCTCGGCGTGCTGGTGCTGCTGGTCGGCCTGCGCTTCGCCATCGATCTGGTGGCGACGCCGGCCGATCCCTATTCGATCCGCGTGGTCAGGGGAATGTGATGCGCCGCTTCGCCGTCCTTCTCCCGCTCGTCGCCGCGCTGCTCGTGCCGGCGGGCGTCGCGCGCGCGGCCGACGCCGAGCGCTTGGTGGTGTCGTTGTCCAACCACCGCGTGCAGGTCACCTCCAATTTCACCGGCGAGGAACTGGTGCTGTTCGGCACCATCGAGACCGCCAAGGGCGCGACCCCGCGCGGCACCGGCTACGACCTGGTGGTGACTGCCGCCGGCCCGCCGCAGACCTACCGCACACGACTCAAGCAGCGCGTGGCCGGCGTCTGGGTGAACACGGCCTCGCGCGAGTTCGTCAATGTGCCCTCCTATCTGGCGGTGCTGAGCAACCGGCCGGTCGACGCCATCGCCAAGCCGGACGTGCGGCACCGCCTGCAGATCGGGCTCAATAATTTTGTGCTGACCCAGCACATCGGCGCCGACTTCGCTGACACCGTACATAACGATCCGTTCCGCGAGGCCTTCGTTCGGCTGAAAAGCGAGCAGCGCCTGTACCGGCAATCGTCCACCGCGGTGACCTTCCTCACGCCGACCGTGTTCCGCGCCGAAATTCCGCTGCCGGCCAACGTGCAGACCGGCACCTACAGGATCGACGTCAAACTGTTCTCCGACGGTGCAATGATTACCCAGACCAACACGGCGCTGGAAGTGATCAAGGCCGGCTTCGAGCAATATGTCGCCGACGCCGCCGCCGACTACGGCCTGCTCTACGGCATCGCCACGGTACTGATGGCGCTGTCGATAGGCTGGATCGCAAGCGTGATGTTCCGGAAGGATTGAGCTAGCGCGAGGGCTCAGGCGCCCGTTGCGAGCGGTACAGCGCCCATAGCGCGCCGATCCGCCGATCGGTGAGCGGGTTGGCGAAGTGGATGCTGGCGTCGCCTTTCACGCCGTTGACCATGCGGGCGAGGAACTCGTCGACCAATTCCTTACGCGCCATGGCGAACAGGTCGCGCGCCGGCAGCGCCAGATCCGGCGCGCCATTGCCGGTGCCATCGTGGCAGCCGGCACAGTAGGTACGATGGATGGCGCGCGCCTCGTTCAGACGCGCCGGCGTGGCGTCGATCGAAAAAACGGCGCGGTCGAGGGGGTGGCGGGCAATCGCCGCGTCGAGCGCGACGACGAGCGCCGTACGCTCCGCCGCGTCATCCAGCGGACGGCCTTGCCAGACGCGCAGGCGCTCGGCGGCGGCCTCGTCGCCGGCCTGGCGCAGCAGCCAGGGCAACAGGCCCAGCGCGCCGGCGATGCGCTGGCGCAGGCCCTGGCGATTCTTGGCGGAGAGGCCGGCCTCGCCGAGGCGTCCGAGATCGCCGCGCAGGATCAGCAGCTCGGCGGCGAGCTCGCGCGCCGGAGCGGGGCGGCCGGCGGCTGAAGCCTCCGATATAGCCATGACAAAAGCGACCGTGACCGCGACGGCAAAAACCATCGCGGTCACGGCCGGCCGGATCGAAGCGTGCTGGCGCAAGCGCGCCATGCAGGAGGCGGTTAGCGTCAGTTCACCTTGATCTTGGCTTCGGTCGGCATGTTGTGGTGGGTCCAGTCGCTCATCGAGCCGTCATACAACTCGGCCTTCTTGTTGCCGAGGATCTGCGACGACGCGAACCAGCCGACCGAAGCCCAGTGGCCAGTGTTGCAGAAATTGATCTGCTTGCCCTTGGTGGGCACGCCGGCCGCCGCGTAGAGCTTCTCCAGCTCCGCCTTGCTGCGGAAGGTGCCGCCGCCGTTCACGGTCAGCCACTGCTGCGGCACGTTATGCGCGCTCGGGATGGTGCCGCTCTCGGTGTCGACGCCCGGGCGGGTGACGCCGAGATACTGGTCGGAGGGGCGGTTATCGACCAGCGTCACGCCACTCTTGCCGATCTCCGCCTTCACCGCGTTGCGGTCGGGCAGCATGTCCTTGCGCAGCGCCACCTTGAAGGTCTTGGCTTCAGCCTTCTTCATGCCCTTCTCGAGCGGATTGACCGGCTGGCCCTTCTTGTCGACCTGGGCGAGATAGGCCGCCATGCCGCCGTTGAGGATCGAGACGTTGTCGTCGCCGAGCACCTTGAAGGTCCAGAACAGGCGCGTGGAGATGCCCATGTCGGTCGAGCTCCTGCCCGGCGAGACCAGCACCACGTGGCTGGAATTGTCGATGCCGAGGCCGCCGATCAGCTTGGCGAGCTTGGCGGTGTCGGAGGGCATCATGCCCACCACCCTGCCGACCTTCACCCGCCAGCCGTCCTTGCCGTAGTTGGTGTGCACGGCCCCCGGGATGTGTCCGCGCAGGTAGCCGACCTGCGGACGCACGTCGAGAAACACCACGTTGGACTTGCCGATATGCGCCTTGACCCAGGCGACGTCGACCAACGGGTCGGCCGCCTTCGCCTGCCCGGCGAAACCGACGACGCCAATAAATGCCGCGGCTACGGCCACGCCGAGCCACTTGCGCTGATGATGCACGGCTATTGTCATTGCTCACTCCTCCCTTGTTGAGACCTGCAGCGGCGGCGCCGCTACAGGGTCACAGTCAGATCGGCGGCGAGAATTGCCTCGGCCGCCCTCTCCCATGCTTCGCGGTCGTCGGGCTTGAGACCCGAAACGTCGAGGCGCACCACCTCCACCTTGCCCGCGCTGGCGGCAATGGCGGCGGCGACCGTCTCGGCGTCCGGGAACAGGCCCGTCTTCAGTTCGATGATGCGTCGCATCGCGTCCGTTCATTCGTCATTTCGCGGGTGCATGATCTTTTCCGAAAAC
>JARRNI010000146.1:0-14455 GCA_037385125.1 Pseudolabrys sp. | reverse complement strand
CTGGCCGGCCGCGGCGTCGCCGTGCTGCAATGCTACGCGACCGCCGAGCTGGGCGTGATCGCCTACGAAAGCGAGGCACGGGAAGGCATGATCGTCAACGAGTGCCGGCTGGTGGAGATTGTGCGCCCCGGCACCGGCGATCCTGTGCCGGAAGGCGAGGTAGGCGAGGTGGTCGTCACCTCGTTCAATCACGATTACCCGATGATCCGGCTCGCCACCGGCGACCTGTCGGCGCTGCTGCCGGGCTGCTCGCCCTGCGGGCGCAGCAATATGCGCATCAAGGGCTGGATGGGGCGCGCCGATCAGACCGCCAAGGTGAAGGGCATGTTCGTGCATCCCAAGCAGGTGGCCGAGGTTGCGGCGCGCCATCCCGAGCTCGGCCGCCTACGCCTGGTGGTCGGGCGCGAAGCCGAGCAGGACACCATGACATTGATGGCCGAATGCGCCTCGCCTGCGCTTGCGTTGGAGGCGGCGGTGGCCGCTACGCTGCAGGCGGTCACCAAGCTCAAAGGCCGGATCGAGCTGGTCGCGCCCGGTCAGCTTCCCAATGACGGCAAGGTGATCGCCGACGAGCGGCCGGTGGGGTAGGCGCACTGCGCCTGCCTTCACCTATCCCCGCCAGCGGGGAGTGGGAAGCGCCCTTGACCCCGCGCGCGGTTTCCCGCTCATAGCGCGCCATGAATGAGGCTTCCCACCTGCCACCGGGCCATCCGACCCTACCGCCGCGCCGCATCGGCGTGCTGCTCGTCAATCTCGGCACGCCGGACGCCACCGATTACTGGTCGATGCGCCGCTATCTGAAGGAGTTCCTTTCCGATCGCCGGGTAATCGAGGAGAACCCGGTCAAGTGGTGGCTGATCCTCAACCTGATCATCCTGACCGTACGCCCCGGCCGCAAGGGTCGCGACTACGACAAGATCTGGAACAAGGAGCGCAACGAGTCCTTCCTGAAGACCATCACGCGCGCGCAATCGGAAAATCTCGCCGCGGCGTTCGCACAGGACCCGCGCCTCAAGGTCGACTGGGCGATGCGCTACGGCAATCCGTCGATCCCCTCGCGCCTCGATGCCATGCAGAAGGCCGGCTGCGACCGCATCCTTCTGGTGCCGCTCTATCCGCAATATGCCGCCGCCACCACCGCCACCGTCTGCGACAAGGCCTTCGCGGCGCTGGCGAAGATGCGCTGGCAGCCGGCGTTGCGCGTCGCGCCGGCCTGGTTCGACCAGCCGGTCTATATCGACGCCATCGCGGCTTCGCTGCAAGCGGAGCTCGCCAAGCTCTCTTTCCGGCCCGACGTGATCCTCGCCTCCTATCACGGCATGCCGGAGGAATACCTGCACAAGGGCGATCCGTATCACTGCCAATGCGCCAAGACCACGCGGCTCTTACGCGAGAAGCTCGGGCTCGGCGAGGACCGGCTGATCATGACCTTCCAGTCGCGCTTCGGCACGGCCGAATGGCTCAAGCCCTACACCATCGACACCGTCGAGGAACTGGCCAAGAAGGGCGTGAAGAACCTCGCCGTTATCACGCCCGGCTTCGCCGCCGACTGCCTGGAGACGCTGGAGGAGATCGCCATGGAGAACGCCGAGGTCTTCCGCCACGCCGGCGGAGCGAACTTCGCCCACATCCCCTGCCTCAACGACAGCCCCGGCGGCATGGCGGTCATCCGCGACGGGGTCGAGCGCGAGCTGCAAGGCTGGATCTAGGGCGTTTCCGGGGCGCGCCGTCGGAAAGGTCCCGTTAACCATACCCCTTTAAGGTCCGTTAACCACTTCCCGTCGGCTGCGCGGGCGTATGCCTATGTGCGCGCCCGCCGCCGGCCCATGGAGCCTGAAAGACGGACGTGCAGCGCCTTCGTCTCCTCAGCCCGGCTGCGCCGCGCGCGGCCTGCCTGCTGCTGGCCGCCGGCCTGGCCGTGGCCGCTGGAATCGTGATGGCGCAGACGACGCAGACCGGCTTGCGCTATCCTGATCTGTTGGCGCCCAGGCTGGAGACAAATGCGAACAAGCCGCCGCGTTTCAGCAAGTCTAGCCCGGCCCGCAACACCGAGTGGGGCGCGCCCACGACCTTCGCCCTGCCGCCGTCCGGCGCCGGCACCACCGGCTTCGACGCCACCAACGCGCCTGACCGGCCGACCACCGTCAGGCCGCGCTCTGGCACGACTGCCAACGCTCAAGCCAATGCCCAAAATTCTCAAAATGGCGAGATGTCGGCACTGCGGGTGACACAGGCGGCGCAGATGCCACCGACGCCGCCTTCGCCCTACCAGCTTCCGCAGATCGTCGAGCCGGCGCCGGCCAATGCGACGGCCAACACGGCGACCAATGCGCTGGCCGCCGCGCCCCCCGGCGAGCCGCCGGTGCCGGCGGTCGGCCCGATCCGGAAGCCGCTGCCCAAGCGCAGGGCCCGCTCCGAGGAAGACCCTTACGCCCCGCTCGGCATCCGCGTCGGCGCCTTCAACGTCTATCCCTCGCTTGAGCTCATCGGCGGCTATGACACCAATCCAGGTCAATCCCCCGACGGCAAAGCGGCTTGGCTCTACACGGCGCAGCCGGAGCTGCGGATGCAGTCGGACTGGTCGCGCCATTCGCTCAAGGCCGACCTGCGCGGCAGCTACACCGGCTACAGCCCCGACCAGGAGCCGACGCTGAGCCGGCCCTATTTCAACGGCACCGTCGACGGCCGCATCGACGTCAGCCACCGGACCCGCATCGATCTGCAAGGGCGCGGGCTGATATCCACCGACAATCCCGGCAATCCCAACCTGCAGGCCGGCCTCGCCAAGCTGCCGATCTATTTCGTCTATGGCGGCTATGCCGGCATCGGCCACCGCTTCAACCGCCTCGATCTCTCGGTCAAGGGCGACGCCCAGCGCACCGAATATCAGAACTCGACGCTGACCGACGGCAGCATCGTCAGCAACAAGGACCAGAACTACGACCAGTACACCGGGACGTTCCGCGCCGGCTACCAGGTGACGCCGGACGTCATTCCCTTCGCCGAAGCGAGCGTCGACACACGCAAGCACGACCTCAACGCCGACGCCTCCGGTTACCAGCGTGACTCGAATAGCATTACCGGCAAGGGCGGCATGACCTTCAAGATGCGCGGCTCGCTTGCCGGCGAGGTGGCGCTCGGTTATACCAAGCGCAGCTACGAGGACCCGCGGCTGGTGCCGGTGCAGGGTCTGATCGGCAACGCGTCGCTGGTGTGGAACGCGAGCGCTCTCACTACCGTCAAGCTTAGCGGCGCGTCGACCGTGGGCGAGTCGACCATCGCCGGCACCTCCGGCGTGCTCTACCGCGACGTCGGCCTGCAGGTCGATCACGCCTTCCGGCGCTGGCTGATCGGCACGGTCAAGCTCGGCTACGGCAACGACGACTATGTCGGCCTATCGCGCGACGACAACCGCTTCTCGGCCGGCGTCGGCCTCACCTACAAGTTCAATCGCTGGCTTCAGCTCAAGGGCGAGATCGACCAGTACTGGCTGCGCTCGAACCAGTCCGGCAACAATTACAACGAGACGCTGTTCCTGCTCGGGCTCAAGCTGCAGCGCTGACGCGCAATTTTCTTGGGCTGAAGCGGCGCGACAGGCCCGGCGCACTTCCTCTCCCCTTTGGGGAGCAGATGAATGTCCGGATTCTCCAGGCGGATTCAACGGGTCAGCGCAACACCTTCTAATCTTTCGAGATGAGGAGGTATGCCATGGTGACGGCGGGGATTTGGTTTACGGCGGCGCAGAAGGCCGCGCTGTGGGAGCGATGGAGGAACGGGCAAAGCGCTGCGGCCATCTCGCGGGCGCTGGAAAGGAAGAACAAGACCGGCGTTGAGCGGATTGTGGTACTCCATGGAGGGATCGTGCCGGCGCCGCGCCGGAGAGCCATTGCGGCACTAAGGCTTGAGGAACGCGAAGAGATTTCGCGTGGCATTGCGTCGGGCCGGTCGATCCGGCAGATCGCCCAGGGCCTCGGACGGGCGCCATCGACAGTAAGCCGGGAGATCAGGCGCAACGGCGGCAGTCGGGCCTATCGTGCAAACCGGGCCGATCGGCGTGCCTGGGAGCGGGCGTTGCGACCTAAGCCTTGTCGTTTGGGGCTGCATAGGGAGCTACGATGGCGCCTGGCGAAGAAGCTCGCGCTGCAATGGTCGCCGGAGCAGATCTCCGGCTGGCTGAAGCAGGAGTTCCCAACCGATCAAGACATGCAGATATCTCACGAAGCGATCTATCGCAGTCTCTTCATCCAGACCCGCGGCGTGCTGAAGAAGGAGCTAACGGCGCACTTGCGTACTGCGCGGCGGATGCGTCAGCCCAAGAGCCACAACACGAAGAGTGGACAGGGGCATATCCTCGACATGGTCTCCATCCGCGAGCGGCCCGCCGAGGTTGAGGATCGCGCCGTGCCGGGGCATTGGGAAGGAGACCTTCTTACCGGAGCGAACGACACGCACATCGCCACCCTCGTCGAGCGCAATACCCGCTTCACGATGCTCGTCAAGATCCCCCGCAAGAATACGACGACTGTTGTTGCCGCGCTTGCCAAGCACATCCGCAAGCTGCCCGAGGAGCTGCGACGCTCCCTGACCTGGGATCAAGGCAAAGAGATGCATGCCCACAAGCGCTTCACGGTTGCCACCAACGTTCAGGTCTACTTCTGTGATCCGCGCAGTCCCTGGCAGCGAGGCTCAAACGAGAATACCAACGGCCTGCTGCGTCAGTACTTCCCGAGAGGAACGGACTTCTCGCGCATCTCTCAGAGTTATCTCAACGCGATTGCTCTGCGGCTCAATCAACGTCCGCGCAAGACCTTGGGCTTTGAAACCCCAGCCGATAGACTACAAGCGGTGTTGCACTGACCGGTTGAACCCACACCAGAATAGTTGTGTTATTTCATTCGCTTATGCGGATGCCACATATTGGATCCGCGCGCAGGCTTCATATAGCTAGCATATGAGCCGCGCCCACAAACGTGAGCACCAGACTACGAATCTGGGGGTCAGAGGTTCGAATCCTTTCGGGCGCGCCAGTACTTAGCACCTAACTTCCGTGCAAAAAATTACCGGTTTTTACGGTTTTTGCAAGGAAGGGCCTTACGTCCCCAATGGGCATTCCCGCAGGCCGTACACCGGTTTCGAATTCCCCGCCCTCCGCCAATATATTGGTCCAAGCAATTGAGCAGTCGTCAGTTCCGCAAGAGCAAAACGGGCTACGGCGATCAACCACTAAGCCGTTCACAAGGAGTAAAACGGCAAGAATTCATCAGCCGGTGCGCCGAAGAAATGCCGCCTGAGCTCCGGAAGCTGCTCGCGGGCTTCGGCGAACGCGCGGTCCCGCATCTCCGAAATACGGGCGGCATTGTCCAGCGTGTAGCGCCCTTCCAGCGCCGTCTGATCGATGCGCCAGATCGCTTTGCGGTGATGGACGTCGCCGGTGACGACCTTGGCCGTGCCGAGCGCGCTGTGCGCCTGCCCGGCCATGAAGAGCCGCGCCACCGACGCCGCCATCGGCAGCTTGCCGCGCAGTTTCGGTAACCTGCCGGGCTCGTTGATCGTGCCGATCGACAGGATCTTCAGTCGGCTTCCGGGCCAGCCGAGTACGCCGACGGCTTCGATCACGGCGACCCCGATGGGATTGTTCGCCCACACGCCGCCGTCGACGAGTTCGACTGCGGATTCGGTCATGTGAGGCTTAAGGAATGTCGGAGCGGCGGTTGTCGCCATCGCAGCGTCGATGGCGGGCTGGCGGTAGTCGGTTTCGAGTCGCGCATGGTGCGCGGTCTTGTAGATATATACGCGCTCCAGGACCGGATGCCATGCCGGAATCACCAAGCGGGTCCGGCTTTCGCCCAGCTTGCGCCGGCAGAGCACGTCTTCGAGGGCGCAGCGCAGTGGCTCGGACGAGTGCTTGGTGACCACCAGGTGCGCCATGCCGCGCAGTTTTTTCCGCACCCAGTTCTCGATCGCGCCGTGCTCCTGGTCGAAAATTGCCGGGGCCTGTTCGACATAGAGCCTTAGGATATCGCTGGCGGGAAGCCCGAGACCGAGTCCGATCGCGATGATGCCCCCGGTTGAAGTGCCGGCGATGAGATCGAAATAGCGGCCGATCGGATGTTCGAGGTGGTCTTCAAGGCGCGCGAGGAACGCGGCGGGAAACACGCCGCAGATGCCGCCGCCGTCGAGCGACAGGATACGGAAGAATTTGCCGTGAATGGGGTCGCTACCGTCGGTACCGCTCATGCCGCCTCCTCATGGGCCTCGCCAATCTCCGGGTGCATGCCGCCGCCTTTCCAGTCGTCGAATGCGAGCCATTCCTCAAAATAAAAGAGCCACAAAGCGGTCCACGGCACGATCGTCTGATCGAGCCGCATCCAAGCCTGCCATTCGTACGTCCGGGGCAGGTACAGACAGAGTCGGGGCGGCTTCTGCTGATAGAGGTGAGGAATCCGCCGCCCACCGGCGAGCGCATGCAGATCGGGACCGTTGACGTAGATCTGTGGTGTGCCGCCCTGCCTGAACTCGATCCTGATGTCGAAGTCCCTACCAAGAGGCGACGGCGTCGCCGAGTAGCGCCAGGTCAGCCGACCGGCGCGCAGTTCGCCCTCGCCGCGGCTGATCGGATTGCCGCGGAGATTGATAAACTGCTGCGCCGCGGTCAGCGGCTTTCGCCGACGCGTCCACATAACGCTAGCGGTTGCTGCCGTAGAACGTGTTGGCGCGGACCGCCGTCGACGCGGGCATTGCGCTCACACTGAGCCCGACGGCAGGCGCGACGCGCAGGCTGCCGGCGCGGCGCGCTGCCGAGACGCGCTCCGTGAGGGAGTCGATCGCGGCGGTCGCCGGCCGCGCACCGAACAGGCCCTTCAGGACTTCGTCCAGGCGGTCGATGCCGCTGACGGCTTCAAGTTGGACCAGCTCGGCGCAGAAGCGTTCATGCCAGACGTAGAAAGCCTCGGCGCGTTCCGGCCGGCGGTTCCACTTTTCGGCGAAGTTTTCGTCGACGGTGGTCTCGTTCCAGATGAACCATTGCACGCTGCCGCCGTTCTGACGGATCTCGATCGTATCTGGCATGTGCCGGATCACATCGAAGAGGAGTTCGAGTTCGTTGTCGTATTCGCGGTTGGTGACGCACCATTCGTAGCTGCGCGAGGCGAGTGTCGTGATGATCACCGACAGCGGCGCGGTGTCCGGCTCGTCGACGAACATGATGTCGCGATGACGCTTCGCGATCTGCACCGTCCGGCGCAGGATGCCCTTGAAGCCGCCGGCTTCGGGATACGGCTGGACGCTCGCCCGCGCGCTGTCGAGGGCGACGTGCTTCCGGAGCCGGATGACCGGAGCGAGCTTGGCGCGCTTTTCGAACAGCCGCTTGTAGCCATTCGGGTTCGAGGCCTTCCACATCTTCAACGTTTTGTCAGGGACGAGCTCGCCGTCGAACCGGCAGTTCGGGTTCGGGATCGAGGGCGTGATGTCCATGTGGAATTCGTTGGCGTAGCTCAGCCGCCAGCAGCGGGGCATCTCCTCCAGCAGCGGCGCGTAGTTGCCGTTGGCACGCAGGCAATCGCCGATCGCCTTCTTCAGCGCTGCGGGTGAGAACTCGACGTTGGGATCGGGCACGTGCGCCACCAGATCGACGTCGTGCTCGTTCACGCCGATCGGCCTGACGGTGGTCCGCAGGGCGGTCGAGCCTTGAAGGTAGATGGTGATGGCGCGCAGCACCGGATCGTCGGAGCCGGCGAGGCAGGCGCCGACACCTTCGTAGCGCTGCTTCGCCTGCGCGAACTGGGAGGCGGAAAGCTCCAAGGTCTCGCAGACGGTTTCCAGGATTTCGACGATCTGGGTCCGGCGAGCTTGAAGGTTAGGATCGACGTAATTCATTGTTGAACCTGTGTTTCTCGGTTAGCTTGGCGGCCGATATTGGTGCCGAACGACTCGGCATACGGGACACCCGTTCCGAAATGCCCGGAATGACGGTCTTTTCGGACTCGATTTTTTTGGTTTTCCGCCGGATTTTCTTGTCCGAAACGGTGCCGTCGGCCGGCACAGAATGGCGTCAAGGTCATGAATCACGCGAGCGCTCCCGTCACCGACGAGGTTTCGGAACCGGAAAGCAGGCACCTTGCCCCCGAGCACCGACGGAAGGAGCTTGTGCGGCAGATTCCGATGGAGAGGGACGATGGGGCGGGAACGCGCATGGACTTGGCGATCGCCGCGGACCAGTTGAACCCGGAGGAGACGCTCATCGAGCGGGAAGCAGCCGATGTCGTGTAGGAGATCTACAAGTTACTCGAAGGTGACGAAGAGGCGCAGTTGACCGTCCTCGCCGTCGCCGACGGCAAAAAAGGCAAGTCGCTACGCGACGAGTTGGGCATCGACCAGGCTCGTTTCGACTATATCATGAAACGTATCAGACGCGCCGCGGCCAAAAAGTATCCGAAAGGGTGGCCCTCATGACGAACAAACACAAATCAGTCGACGAACTGCGAGATCTTGGCGACGCGATCGACGAGAGCATCCTCGGCGCCTCGGACGCCGAGGTCCGAGAGGAACTTGCGTTGCTGGGCGTCGACCCCGAGAAGGTCGCTGCGGAAATGGATGCGATCGCGGAGGAGGCCAAGCGTATGGCTGGAAAATCTCGCCTCGCGGCCGCCAAGGAGGCCGTGGTCGCCTTCAACAGCAACCGGCCAACTGCGGCGCAATCCGAGAGGTCGGCACTGCGGGCCAAATTACACAAGACGCGGTCGGGGAAGCCAGGTGACAACGATGGGCTCATGATGGCTGCGCGAAAGGGCAAGGATCAGTCGGCGAATGACGAAGAAGGGGCTCTCGACGACCTCGCGCAGTTGGAGGCTTTGGAATCCGAAGACCCCGAGGCTTCGAAGGAATGACGGTTGCCCTGACGGCCGCTGAACGCATCCTGCAGTCCCTCGGCATCGAGGATCCGAAGGAAATCGATCTCGAAGCCATAGCATGGACGCAAGGCGCTGCTGTCAACTACCGGCCTCTCGACGACTGCGAAGCAAGAATCATCGGATCGCGACGCAAAGCGGTGATCTCAGTGAACAGCCGAAGCCCGGCAAAGCGACGCCGCTTCTCGCTGGCCCACGAACTCGGCCATTGGCACCTTCACCGCGGCCAAGTCCTCTTCTGCGGTAAGGAGGACATAGCCAATTTCGCAAACGATGCTTTCAATCCAGAACAGCACGCCGACGCGTTCGCCTCGGATCTCGTCCTGCCCAACTATATTTTTGTCCCGAGGGTCCGCAAGCTGAAGAGAGTGACGTTGGCGGCCGCACGGGAAGTGTCCGACGAATTCTGCGTCAGTCTCACGGCGACCTTGCTCAAGATGACGCTGTCGAACGAATTTCCGACGGTGATTGCCTGCTATAACAAGACGAAGCGCCGCTGGTTCCAGTCGGCACCGATGATCCAGCCTTGGTGGCGCCCTTTGAGAGCCCTGGACCGGCAGACCTTCGCTGCCGAGATGCTCTTCAATGGCGGCGCCGAGGAGAATTTCCCCCGCAAAATGCCGGCCGAGGCATGGTTCGATTTCAAAGGCTCCGATCGATTCGAGGTTTCAGAGCAATCGTTTCTGCTTCCCGACGAGGAGATTCTGACCGTTCTCACTCTGCCGGATGAAGCGATAACGTGAGTGGCATGCGCTATTCCGCAATTTTGCAAAAGGACGCATCGGTGATCGCAGATTCTTCAAAGAAGAAAAGACGAGTTATCGAAAATGTTCCCTAATGGCGCTTATACGCTCAGATACATCGCGTAGACGAGATCCGCTGTAATTTTGCATAACTTGAATCGCGATACAGCGGTAACTCTATTCGAAAACGTTCCGGCGTGAGACCCTCAAGCGGCGCCTTAACGCTGTCTTTGACCTGAGGCTCAACGATTATAGATTGTCGCGCATCCAGGGAGGACACGTGCCATGGAGGCCGCTGTGGCAACAGAGAATGGGCTCGAGATTCGGGACATTCCACAACCGAAGCCCAAACCGTTTGAGCTTCTGGTGAAGGTCAAGGCGGCTGGCCTAAACCGGGCCGATCTGGCCGCAGCCCAAGGGCGAGGGGGCCACGGAGCCGTGGGCGCTACGATTGGGCTCGACTGGGCGGGGGAAGTCGTCGAGGTCGGAACTGAAGCCAAGAGCGGATTTAGCCCAGGCGATCGCGTCATGTGTGCCGGTGCAGGGGGATACGCCGAGTACGCCGTGTGCGATTGGGGGCGGACCGTGTCTATACCTGACGACATGACATTCGAACACGCAGCGACATTGCCGGTCGCCCTCGGCACCATGCATGACGCCCTGGTTACCAATGGCCGCCTGAAGGCCGGCGAGAGCGTTCTCATTCAGGGAGCGAGCTCCGGCGTCGGTCTGATGGCCTTGCAGGTTGCCAAGCTCCTGGGCGCGGAGCTTGTGATTGGAACATCGACCAACGCTGATCGTCGGGCGCGTCTCAAGGATTTCGGCGCCGATCTTGCCGTCGATACCAAAGATCCGAGTTGGCCGGATCATGTACTGAGGGCAACTAATGGCCATGGCGTAAACCTGATCATCGATCAGGTCTCAGGTAGCCTCATCAACGGAAGCATGCGGGCAGCAGCTATTTTGGGCCGCATTGTCAACGTCGGCAGACTTGGCGGCGCAAAGGCCGAGTTCGACTTCGATCTGCATGCCAACCGGCGTATCACTTATATCGGGGTGACCCATCGCACGCGCTCAGTGGACGAATTGCGTGAGGAAACACGCGCTATGTGGGCAGACCTCGCCAATGCGGTTAGAGATAAAAATTTAAGTCTGCCCATTGAGAGGATTTATCCCCTTGAGCAGGCGAAGGCCGCGCAGGAGCAAATGCGAGCTAATCAGCACTTCGGGAAGATACTGTTGGCCCCATAGAGGTGCCATGCTCGTTTCAAAGCCGCTAGCATCACCGGTTTGGCTGGGAGGACTTCTTGCATCACCTCGTGGCTGGCGCCCAGCTTGCCAGCGATATTTCCGCTGAAGAAATCTCCCTAAAGAAAGGTCTCGCCGGATCCCATGCTCATTAGCGTCCAGATTGAACACGAATTTAGACGCCGACAGGCTCAATTCAACGCCGGCCACCACTGGAACTTTTATTTCGGTAAGCCTTGGCCCCGCATACACCGATTATTATGTAATCATACGAGCAACTCTAAACATGAAAGGAACCTTACATGGCAAGAACAGCTAGGAAGACGACGAGACGCGCTCGGTGGACTAAAAGGGACAATAGAACGCTGAGGTCGCATTCAAAAGCACGGACGCCAGTCACTAAAATTTCTAAGCAAATGCGGCGCACCCCCGGCGCGCTCCGGCAGCAAGCGTTCAAACTTGGCATTGGTCTCGGCCATCAGCGTTAAGCGATTGTACGAACGATCGGATGTTTGGTTGGCAGGACGGCCCGCCCGATCATTAGTGGAATCGGGAACCCAGAGCAATAATCGCAGCTAGCAATCGGATTGTCACGGTCTTCGGTGGGACCGCCTTTCTCAGTGGTCGTGTCGTTCGGCATCTTTGCCCGCGACGGTGGAATGCGCCATGATGGCTGCAATTTTCGAAACCATCGCATCGCGATCTTCCGGCGCGATGTAGCGCAGGTCCAGCGCCATCTCACCGATAGCACTTGCGCCCTACTCGAAGTTCGCGCCGGCATGTGCTGCTATGCCCAAGACCTCGAAACGCATGAATATGCCGGCCTTGCGGCCGGTCACGACTGCATTTTCCGGCCGACTCGTCGATGCGTCTTGGGGGCCTTGAAGCGCCTCCGGGCAGGACTATCTCCGAGGCATAGCGGACGAGGGCATTCCGCGCACCCCAACCGAGCCCTTGTCCAACTCTTGAGGCCGCCACCGCGCCCCCACGCCTGGCGGCCTTTCTTTGCGGCTCCCAGCACCCGTTGCCCGCTCCTGGGGTGACTGGCGGGCAATCCGACACCATCGATATGGCCGGCCACTTGGAATTTGACCGCCGGCACCTAGATAGCCGCCACGCGGACCAGGTTCTCGGGCTCCGCGTTCCGCACATCGCGATTAAGTCCGAGGTCGACGATCATCGCGCGTCGGCGGGAGCGAAATATCCGACGCAGCCAATGCCAAATCATCGCCGTCGCGTGTTCATCGACACCCCAAAGGGGCGCGTCAGCGCCGGTCTCCGTGCCCGCGTCGGCCGACGCGGCCGACGTCTCGATGCGATTGCGCGAGAGGGGCTGGGCGCCGTACCGGCTGCGCCTTGAGCACGAGGAAAATTGCTGGGTTGCGGTCGTGATCGACTGGCGGCGAGCGGCCTAAGAACTTGTTCACCGGCCTCGCCGGCGCCCTGTTGAAATCTTGCTCGCCGGGCTATGCTCGCCAACGGTCAGTTCGAGGCGCAGCATGTCCGAACGCTGCTTTGTGCTAGTCGACTTCACCCACATGAGCCGTGCCGGCACTGCCTCCGGCTCTACGAGGCGGGCCGCGCTGCCGCGCGCCGTCGCCCATGCTGCGACGAGGCGCGCGCTCGTAGCCAAGGAGCGCGCCGCCAACTGCAAAAGCGGGCCCCGAGTGATGGAGTGTCGCCGCCTCACTAGCAGCCCCCGGCTCAACTCGTGCCAACCGGAAACGGCTGGCCGTGGGAACAGCCGGTGTCTCGTCTTTTGGCGGGTCTAAGGAAACGCTCCCCTCGCGTCGTCTCAACCGCTTGCGGCGGCAGCCTCCATGGCGGCGGAGGCTTTCAGGCTGTCGCGGTCGCGGTAGATCGAGGCGACCGCCAGGACCCGGCCGCCCTGTATGTAGCGCACGACACAATCGCGCTTTATCATGTTTCCATCGATCTCGATGGCGTCCCATTTTTCCGCATGGCCGACATAGTTTATCGGCACGTCATAATGTTGGCTCCAGAAGAACGGCACAGCGCGGAACGGAACGCGTTCGCCTAACATATTGAGGGCCGCGGTCTGGCCCTGGCGCTCGGCCACCACCCAATGCTCGACCCGGATGCGCGCACTGGAGATAGGATCGGGCCAACGCGCGATATCGCCGGCGGCGAAAATGCCTGGAGCGCTGGTCTCCAGGTATCCATTGACGTTGACGCCTTTGTCGGTCGCAAGCCCCGCCTGTTCGGCCAGCGCCAACCGTGGCCGCACCCCGACGCCAAGCACAACCAGATCGGCGGCGAGCGAGCCGCCGTTCTTGAGAGTCACGTCTTGGGCGCTGATGGCCGTGACGCCGTTCTCCAGATGGAAATTGACGCCATGCTCCTCGTGCAGCGTACGCACGAAATCGCCGAGATCAGGTCCGAACACGCGCTCGAGCGGCCGCTTTTCCGGCGCCACCACATGCACCTCGATGCCACGCGTCCGCAGCGAGGCCGCCGTCTCCAGGCCAATAAAGCTCGCGCCCACGACTACCGCGCGCTTGGCTTTCTCCGCGTTAGCGATTATGGCCCGGCAGTCGGCCAGCGCGCGCAGTGTGTGCACGTGTGGCAGACCGGTGCCGGGAAGTTGGAGCCTGACCGGTTCGGCGCCGGTCGCCAGCAGCAGCTTGTCGAACTTGATAGTGCTGTTATCGGCGAGCGTAACTTGCTTGGCGCGCGCATCGAGCGCCGCCACCTCAGTCTTCAGCCTGAGCGTAATACCGTTGATCGTGTACCAGTCGTCGCCACGCAGCGGGAGCCAATCTTCCGGTGCGCTATCGGCGAGATAATCCTTCGACAGGTTCGGCCGGTCGACAGGCGCAGCATCGTCATTGCTGAGCATGGTGATGCTGCCGGCAAAGCCGCGCCTGCGCAGCATCTCGGCAGCGGCAAAGCCGGCCGCCCCTCCACCGACGATGATGAAGTGGTCTGAGGCTGCGCCGGTCTTCTTCGCGGCCGGCTGCTCCATTTTGCCGCCGACCACGATTCGGCCGTCGCGCTCCGTGACCTGCCAACAGTCGATCGGGCTCAGCGCCGGCGCGGCCAGTGCCTCGCCGGTCTTGAGGTTGAAACAGGCGTGGTGCCAGGGGCAACGGATTGTGTCGCCGACCACCAGCCCCTCGGCCAGCGGTCCGTGATAATGCGTGCAATGGGCGCCGATGGCGGAGACCTTGCCGCCGCTCCGCACCAGCAGCACGGCATCGCTCCGAGCATGGCCTGTGAGCACACTGCGTTCGCCGAGATCGCTGGAGGGGATGCCTTGCGTCAGATCAGGTCCACTCGGCTTGTCATTACTCTGCACCATGGCTAACCCTCCTAATGCGAGCCTGGCCCTTTATTGGACGCTCGGGCAGGTCACAAGTTCCTGCCGGGTAGCAATTTCGGCGAAATCGCGCGTCGCCAAGCTTCTGCAGCTGTTTCGTTGCTCCTTTGGAGAGATGGCGGCGAAGCGCGACGAGGCCCATGTGCTTTCCGGAAACCATATCCGAATGTATTGATGATGTAATCCGCCCAGGATTGACATTACTGCGAACGTCACGG
>JARRNI010000145.1:0-8474 GCA_037385125.1 Pseudolabrys sp. | reverse complement strand
GGCGCTGTTCCGCGCGGTGGAGATCGACGGCGCCCATTACTGGGATGGCGGCTATCTCGGCAACCCGGTGCTCTATCCGTTCTTGCACGCCACCGAGAGCGAGGACGTGCTGATCGTGCAGATCAACCCACTGGCGCGCCGGAAAGTGCCGACCTCTACGCGCGAGATCATGAGCCGGGTTAACGAGATCACCTTCAACGCGCCGCTGATGGCGGAGCTGCGCGCCATCGAGTTCGCCAACCGGCTGATCGATTTGGGATCGCTGCCGCGCGGCACCGGCAAGGACGAACATCGCCGCATCAATCTGCACCGCGTGGTACTCGACGGTCTGGGCGAGCGCCGCACCGGCACCAGCAGGTTACGCAACGACTATGAATCGTTCCAGCTACTGCGCAAGCTCGGCCAGCGCGCGGCGCGGCGGTTTCTCGATGCGCATTACCACGACATTGGCGCGCGCAGCAGTATCAACGTGAACGCGGAGGTGTATGCGGAGCGGGGGTAGCGTATAATGCCCCCATGTCAGACCTCACCGCCGAAATCGGCCACACCCATCTCGAGATCATCGTGGCCGACATCACAACGCTCGATGTCGACGCGATCGTCAACGCCGCCAACCGCTCGCTGCTCGGCGGCGGCGGCGTGGGCGGCGCCATCCACCGCGCCGCCGGGCCGGAATTGTTGAAGGAATGCGAGACGGTGGGCGGCTGCGACACCGGCTCGGCCAAGATCACCCGCGGCTACAGGCTCAAGGCACGCTACGTCATCCACGCGGTCGGGCCGGTCTGGCACGGCGGCGGCAAAAACGAGGAGGCTCTGCTCGCCGGCTGCTACCGCACTGCGCTCGATCTCGCCGCGCAGCACAAGCTGACATTGATCGCGTTCCCGGCGATTTCCACCGGTGTCTATCATTTCCCGCCCGACCTTGCCGCGCGCATCGCGGTCGGCACGGTGGCGTCGGAAATCTCCGCCCACTCGCGCGGCATGAAGCGCGTGGTGTTCTGCTGCTTCTCTGATGCGAGCGCGGAACACTACAAGGATGCGTTTGAGGAGTTGGGGTTGGTGTGAGCTGCTGCGTGTCCAGGACGCGGCGCAGCACGCAGCGAAGCGAAGTGATGCGCCGCAGATCCGGGACCCCGCTTCCTTCTTTTCGGATTCAAATCAACCGGGGTCATCAACCCCATCAACCCTTCGCCTCCACATCCAACCGCGCAATCCAGTTCGCCAGATTAGGCTGCACCGCCGGGTAAAGCTTCAGCACTTCCGGGTCGTGCCCCGGCACCACATTCTGGCGCGAGGAGGCGAGCTTCTTAAGCGTCTTGTAGCCCTCGAGCGTGTCGCCCACCGAGTAGGTGATGGGGAAAACGCGGCCCTCGTCGAGATGCGAATAGAGGTGGCAGCAGTCGGAGGCGACCACCACATAGCCGGCGCGCGTCTTTACCCGCACGCATTGCAGCCCCTTCGAATGACCGCCGATCTTGTGCACGGTGATGCCGGGCGCCAGTTCCTCGCTGCCGTCGTGGAAGTCGACGCGATAGGCGTAGACCTTACGCAGCATGGCGTGCACGTCGTCCTCCGAGAACGGAATGCGCAGCATCTGGTGGCACATGCAGCGGCCGGTGCAATAGGCCATCTCGGTGTCCTGGATGTGATAGCGCGCATTGGGGAACAGGTCGCCATTGCCGGCGTGGTCCCAGTGCATGTGGGTGGCGATCACGTGATCGACCTTGTCGGGCGTCAGCCCTAGCGCCTGCAACCCTTCGCCGACCGGATGGATGATCTTGCGCCCGCGCTCTTGCGCGGCCTTCTCGTCGAAACCGGTGTCGACCACGAACGTGCCATGCGCGCCCTTGATGACCCAGACGTAATAGGCGATCGACGTTGTCTCGTCGTGCGGGTCGCCAAAAATGTAGTTCTCGCTGCGCATGCGCGCGTGCTCGGCATAGCGGATCGCGTAGACCTCGTGGATATCGTCGCTCATGATTTTTTCTCTTTGCCGATGGTGACGCCCGCCTCGCGCTCGATCATCTTGACGATGACGGTGAAATCGCTGTCCCCGCCGAATTCGGAATTGGTGCGCTCCCATTGCTCGAGCACGGCACTCATCACCTCGTGCGGCACGCCCAGCGCCTTGGCCTCGGCAAAGCACAGCCGCACGTCCTTGAGCATCAGCGCCGTGCCGAATCCGTAATTGAAGGTGCGCGGCAAGATCGACTGCGGGAACTTCTGATCGGAGGCGGTGGTGCGGCCGGAGCCGGCATTGATGACGTCGATCATCACCGCCGGGTCGAGGCCGGCCTTCACGCCCATCGCAACCGCCTCCGAAGTGGCCGCCATGGCGGTTGCGGAAAGAAAATTGTTGGCGAGCTTCATGGTCTGCGCCATGCCCGCCTTGTTGCCGATGACGAAGACCTTGCCGAAAACCGCGAGCGCATCCTTCACCAGCTCGATGTGATCCTGCGGGCCGGAGACCATGACGGCGAGCGTGCCGCGGGCGGCACCGCCGACGCCGCCGGACACCGGACAGTCGATCTGCGCGATGTCGCGCTTGGCAAGGCCGGCGGCGATGGTCTCGGCCATGCGGGAGCCGGTGGTCGACAGGTCGACGAAGCGCCTGATGCGCTTGCCGCGCAGCACGCCGCCCTCGCCCACCGCCACCTTTGCGACCACCTGCGGCTCCGGCAGGCTCGCTATCACAGTCTCGACCCGGTCGGCCACGTTCTGCGGCGAGGACGCGTGCGCCGCCCCCAGCGCCGTGAAGGGCGCCGTGGCCTCGTTGCGGGTGTCGTAGACGACGAGCTTGTGGCCGGCCTCGATCAGCCGCCGCGCCATCGGCGCGCCCATATTGCCCAGCCCGATGAAGCCGATTTCCATTTTGCGTTTCGTCCCTTGCCGTTCGATTGCCGTTTTGTCGGCGCGGACTTTGCCTGATGACGGCGGCGGCGTCATCCATCCCCGTCATTCCGGAACGCGAGCACCCGGATCGGCACTTCGCGGCGTCTCGCAATGACTGCTTAAGCAAGACGTCGATTGCCTATTGACCTTATTATAAGCATACTTATAATAACTGTGCTTCACAAACTTCCAATAACCCCCGAAAAGCCATGCCCGAGCTGCCCCTAACACGCGAAATCGCCTTTACGATCATGGACGTAGCCCGCATGCTGCGCACTTACGCCGACCAGCGCGCCCGCCAGTTCGGCATTTCGCGCGCGCAATGGGGCGTGCTGGTGCGGCTGGACCGCTCGGAAGGCCTCAAGCAGTCCGAGCTCGCCGAACTCCTCGACCTGCAGCCGATCTCACTCACCCGCCTGCTCGACCGCCTGGCCGAGAACGGGCTGATCGAACGTCGGCCCGACCCCAACGACCGCCGCGCCAACCGGCTCTATCTCGCGCCGGCCGCGCGTCCCCTGCTCGATAAGCTCGCCGGCCTCGGCCAGCACATGATGGACGAAGTACTGGCCGGGCTCGACACGCAAACCAATGAGCGCCTGCTGCGCGATCTCGTCCTGATCAAGGACAACCTGCGCACCGCGATCGCCAGTCATTCCAACGGAAATCAAGCCGTCACGGTCAAAGCCCTATGAGTGAAAAGAATTTGAAAATCGTGCCCCCGCCCGACGCCGAGACCGCGCCGGTCGCGCCGCAGGCCGAAGCCGCGCCGCAGCCGACGGCGGAAGTCAAGAGCGCGCCAGAGGCCAAGGGCGCGCCGCCCGCGGGCAAGGGCGCGCCGGACGCCAAAAGCGCCGCGCCCGAGAAGGCCGCCCCGCGCAGCCGCAAGCGGCTGCGCATGATGCTGCTGGTCATCCTGCCGCTGATCGCGGCTGTGGGCGGCGCCGCCTTCTACCTGATGGGCGGCCGCTACATCTCCACCGACAACGCCTATGTCGGCGCCCAGAAGGTGCTGATCACGCCCGACGTGTCCGGCAAGATCACCCACGTCGCCGTGCGCGAGGGCCAGCACGTCAAGCCGGGCGACGAATTGTTCACGCTCGATCCCGAGCCCTATCGCATCGCGCTGGCGCAGGCCAAGGCGAAGCTCAACCTGGCGCGCAGCGGCTACGACAAGCTGAAGACGACGCTCGCCTCGCTGACGAAGCTGGCGGACCTGGCGCAGAAGAACGTCAAGCTCAAGAAGGCCGATCTCGAGCGCAAGCAGAAGCTGCTCAAATCGCGCGCGACCTCGCAGGTCAACGTCGACAGCGCCGCCTCCGCGCTGGTGACCGCGGAGCTGCAGGCGCAGTTCACCAAGCAGCAACGCGACTCCACGCTCAACCAGCTGCTCGGCGATCCGAAGCTGCCGCTCGCGCAATTCCCCGAATACGCCCAGGCCAAGGCCGCAGTCGACGACGCCGAGCGCAATCTCGCGCACACGGTCGTGCGCGCGCCCATCTCGGGCACCGCCACGCAGGTCGACAAGATCCAGCTCGGCCGCTTCGTGCCGGCGGGGACGCCGATCCTCAGCGTGATTGACGACCAAAACCCCTGGGTCGACGCCAATCCGAAGGAGACCGAGATCACCTATCTGCGCGTCGGACAGAAGGCGACGCTGGAGGTCGATTCCTTCCCCGACCACGCGTTCACCGGTCATGTCATCGCGGTCAGCCCCGGTACCGGCGCGCAGTTCTCGATCCTGCCGCCGCAGAACGCCACCGGCAACTGGGTCAAGGTGGTGCAGCGGGTGCCCGTGCGCATCGCCTTCGACAAGGACGAGGACACGCGCCTCTTGCGCGCCGGCATGAGTGTCAATGTCGACATCGACACCCACCACAGCCGGCTGCCGGCCTTCTTCTCGGCCCTGGCCGAAGGCAAGGCGTTCCTGCATTCGGCCGTGGCCGAGGGCAAGGCCTTGTTCCACGCCGCCGTCGCCAAAGAAACGACCGACGCCAAGAAGGCCGCCGCCGCGCAATGAGCGCTTTCGCCTCAACGCTGTCGCGCAAGCTGCTGCGCACCCTGGTGACGATGTGCGCCATGACGGCGACCATCATGCAGGCGCTCGACACCACGATCGCCAACGTGGCGCTGCCCTATATGCAGGGCTCGCTGTCGGCCTCGCTCGACCAGATCAACTGGGTGCTGACCTCCTACATCGTCGCCGCCGCCATCATGACGGCGCCGATGGGGTGGCTGGCCGACCGCTTCGGCCGCAAGAAGCTGTTCATCGTCTGCGTTGCCGGCTTCACCTTCTCGTCGCTGCTCTGCGCGCTGGCGCAGAACATCGACGAGATCGTGCTGTTCCGCCTGATGCAGGGCATGGCGGGCGCGGCGCTGGTGCCGCTGTCGCAGGCGGTGCTGCTCGACGCCTACACGCCGGAGGAGCGCGGCGGCGCCATGGCGATCTGGGGCGTCGGCGTCATGCTAGGCCCGATCATGGGCCCGACGCTGGGCGCCTGGCTCACTGACAATTACTCCTGGCACTGGGTTTTCCTGATCAACCTGCCGATCGGCATCATCACCGTGATCGGCCTCATGTTGTTCATGGACGAGACCGAACGGCACGAGCATCTACGCTTCGACTGGTTCGGCTTCATCGCGCTCGCCATCGGTATCGGCTCGCTGCAACTGCTGCTCGATCGCGGCGAGCAGGTGGGCTGGTACGGCTCGAGCGAGATCTGGATCGAGACGATCGTCTCCGCCGTGGGCTTCTACTATTTCTTCGCGCACTCACTCACCACCGACGAGCCCTTCGTACAGTTCGACATGTTCAAAGACCGCAACTTCGTGTCCGGCTGCGTATTCATGGTGGTGATCGGCGTGGTGCTGTTCGGCACCATGGCGCTGGTGACGCCGTTCATGCAGAAGCTGCTCGGCTATCCGATCCAGACCGCCGGCTTCCTGCTCGGCTCACGCGGCGTCGGCACGCTCATCACCATGATGGTGGCGCCGCGGCTGATGAAGTGGTTCGAGACGCGCTGGCTGATCCTGGCGGGCCTCGCGCTGGCCGCCGGCACGCTCTACGTATTCACGGGCTTCTCGCTCGACACCACGCAAGAGACCATCGTCATCACCAGCATCATCCAGGGCGTCGGCCTCGGCCTGCTGTTCGTGCCGATCACCACCGCCGCCTTCAACACGCTGCCCGGCCATCTGCGCACCGGCGGCACTGCCATCCTGACGCTGGTGCGCAATATTGGCTCATCCATCGGCATCTCCATGGTGATCGCCAACCTCACCGACGAGACCACCTATATGCACGCGCGGCTGGCGGCGCAGGTGACCCCGTTCAACGACGCGCTACAGTTTCCCGAGGTACACCATTTTATCAACATGGCGACCCAGCAGGGCCGCGCCATCATGGATCTCATCATCACGCAGCAGGCGAACCTGATCGCCTATCTCAACGACTACAAGCTGCTGATGGTGCTGACCATTGCCACGATGCCGCTGGTGCTGATCATCAGCGGCAGCAGCCGCACGCCTAGCGAAGAGGACTTGGAAGAGGCGGCGGTATTGGAGTGACGCTCGTTATGCCTCTCCGTTCCCTCCCCCTGAAAGGGGGAGGGTCAGGGAGGAGGTCATTGCAGTTTTTCAGATTCAGACGATCCCCACCCGCCCGCCGTCGCTTCGCTTGGCGGGCGACCTGCCCCTTTCAGGGCGAGGTAGAAGCAAATCCAAACTCCTTCCGCACCGTCTCGGTATGCTCGCCCAGCTTCGGGATCGCGCCGTACGCCCGCTGCTCGCCGGCGAAGCGCGGGGCGGGCGCCGGCATCGACACCCGTCCGCTCGGCGAATCCACCGTGATTCTTCGCAGGTGCGGATGCGTCGACAAAAGCTGCCAGTCGTTGACGCGGCCGAAGGCGATGTCGGCCGCCTGCAGCATCCGCATCAGCGGCTCGACGTCGTGCCTGGCGAACACGTTCGCGACCAGCGCGTCAGTCTCGGCGCGGTGCTTGACCCGCTGCGGCACGGTGGCGAACTTCTCACTTGTGCCGAGCGAAGCGTCGCCCAGCACCTTTTCGGCCAGCACGCGCCATTCGCGGTCGTTCTGAATGGCGATGAGGATGTCGGCATCGTCGCGCGTCTTGAACACGCCGTAGGGCGCGATGCTCGCATGCGCCAGCCCGATGCGCTTGAACGGCGCGCCGCCTTCGCCGTGCAAGAGCGGCACCGTCATCCATTCCGCCATACCGTCGAACATGGACACCGAAATTTCGGCGCCCTCGCCGGTCTTGCCGCGCCCGATCAGCGCCTCAAGGATGGCCTGATAGGCGTTGAGACCGGCGGCCACGTCGACGATCGACACGCCGACCCGCGCCGGCGCCTCCGGCCCGCCGGTGACCGACGACACGCCCGACTCCGCCTGGATCAGGAGGTCGTAGGCCTTGCGCTGGGCGTAAGGGCCGCTCTCGCCGTAGCCGGAGATCGAGCAGCAGATGAGCTTGGGATAATCCCGGCGCAGGCGCGCGATGCCGAAGCCGAGCTTGGCAAGCACGCCGGGCTTGAGGTTCTGCACGAACACATCGGCCTTGCCGAGCATGGCTTCCAAGAGCGCCTTGTCGCTGTCTTTCGTCAGGTCGATCACCACCGACTGCTTGCCGCGATTGAGCCACACGAAATTGGCGCTCTCGCCGTGCACGATATGATCATAGGCGCGGGCGAAATCGCCCTCCGGCCGCTCGACCTTGATCACGCGCGCGCCGGCATCGGCCAGGCGGCAGGTACACTGCGGCGCCGCCACCGCTTGCTCGACCGAAACCACGAGAAGGCCTTCTAACGGGAGGGGCATGCTGGTTCTCGACTCGCGAAAGATGCCGGGCGCGTCCCGGCGATCCGGATCGATTGGCTACACGATCTCGCCGAAAAGATCACGCCGCCAGGAACGCCTGCGCCAGCAGCTCATAGCAATGCTTGCGCGCCGCGTGATCGTAGATCATCGAGGTGATCATCAATTCGTTCGCCTTGGTGGCCGCGATCAGCGGCTCGAGCCGCGCCTTCACCGTCGCCGGCGCCCCCACCGTCAGCCGGCTCGCGTTCTGCGCGATGCGCGCGCGGTCGACCGGCGTGTAATCGTAGGCGAGCGCTTCCTCCGGCGAGGCGAGCGGCAGATATTCGCCCTTGGCGCGGCGCACGAAATTCAATTCCACGGTGCTGGCAAGCCGCGCGGCTTCTTCGTCCGTGTCGGCGCACACCACATGCGTCGCCAGGATCGCGTAGGGCTCGCTGTGCGAGGCCGAGGGACGGAAGTTGTCGCGGTAGAGCCGCATCGCCTCGACCGCGTCGAAATTGGCGAAGTGATGGGCGAAGGCGAAGGCGGCGCCGATATGCCCGGCGAGCTGCGCGGAATAGTCCGACGAGCCGAGCAGGAAGATCGGCGGCAGCTTAACGCCGGACGGCATGGCCTCCACCTTGTGGAACGGATGCCCTTCCGGGAAGCCGCGCGTCTCCAGCAGCATCAGCTCCTGGAAGCGCTCGAGGAAATCGTCCTGCTCGCTGATGCCCTGGCGCCGCCGCAGCATGTAGGAGGTGGCGGGATCGGT
>JARRNI010000144.1:0-8521 GCA_037385125.1 Pseudolabrys sp. | reverse complement strand
GCGGATGCATATGCATCACCGCGAAGCATTCGAGGCTCCGTCGAGAGACGATAGTCCCCGAAACCTCGGTTTTCAGTACACCTCCGAAAAGTTCAATGATTTCAAGAGCCCGAATTTTTGTCGGAACACGGGTCGGTGCATTTTTGTTGAGAAAATTTTTCGTCCTTATATTTCAATGCATTTAGGTGCTTCTTAATAATTGAGTGGGAGTAGATGAAATTCCAGTGAGTGGGCGATGGAACAGATCCTGATCTTCTTCCTTGGAGTTGTCGTCGCGACCCTCGGCTATTTCTTGAAGCGCTGGTGGGAGGGGCAATCCCTAAAGGAGAGAATTCGGAAATTTACGGACCTCCTGCATCTTCACAACGAATTGGCGGACGCAAACATTTCGGAACAGGCATTGTCTGAGTTGCGGAAAGACATCTTTACTCGAAGCAAGTGGCGCCGCTATGACGAGCAAGAAGTGCTAACCAAGATTGGCAATGCGTTGCGTGAACATGTCAGCGCTGAGCGCGATGAAAATCCTGAGTTTCACACTCAAAATGAAATGAACCAATATGCGTTTCATCTCGCAGACTTAGCGGAGCGCGAAATGAATTATCTTGTCGATGCGGTGAAGGCCAAGCTGGATGCGGACGAATTGGACTCTTTTGACGAAGTGCAGAAGGCGTGGAAAACGTTCGCCGATCGGCAAGCGGAATTTGCGTCCTTGCTCACTGCGGGTGGCACGATGCAATCGCTATTGCGGGCGACAGCGTATCGCGACCTGGCTATTGAGCGGGCCGCAAAGCTCAAGGACGAATTGCGTGTCCGTTCGGCGATACCTGAGTTTATCCCGGAGGATTGAATCGTTGGTGAACCCATGCCTATCACCATTTACGCCATGACAAACTGCAACGCCGTAAAGAGAGCGGTCGCTTGGCTCGCGCAACAGGTCGGTTGGCTGCCAAAGCGGCCACCGGTGCGCAGTTCGCGTCTCGACAGAGCGGCTCGTCGTACGATTCTCGAAGAAATTCGACGATCCGCTGCTGGCAAGGCCACGCCAGGCCCGACCGCGGTCGCGCAGTCAAGATTATCTCTATGACGACAAGGGCTTGCCCCACTGATTGGCAACGAAGACCATGTCCACCGCGCTCCACGGCATCAAGAACTGCGGCACGGTGAAGCCGGCGCCCCTCAAGCCGGCGCCGCCACCTTGTCCTGCGTCTTGGTGTCGAAGTCGCTCGCCTCGTGGCGTTCGTGCAGCTGCATCGACGGCTCGCCAGTGATGCGGTTGACCATGCGCCCGCGCTTCACGGCCGGCCGCTGCCAGATCATCTCGGCCCAGCGCTGGACGTTTTTATAGTCCTGCACGCTCAGGAAAGTGGCCGAGTCGTTATAGAGCCAGCCTTTGGCGAGGCCGCCATACCAAGGGAAGATCGCGATGTCGGCGATGGTGTAGCTGTCGCCCGCGACGTATTCGGTCTCGGCCAGCCGGCGGTCGAGCACGTCCATCTGGCGCTTGACCTCCATTGAGAAGCGGTCGATCGGATATTCCATCTTGGACGGCGCGTAGGCGTAGAAATGGCCGAAACCGCCGCCGAGATAGGGCGCGCTGCCCATCTGCCAGAACAGCCACGACAGGCACTCGGCACGCGCGGCAGGCTCCGTCGGCAGCAAGGCGCCGAATTTTTCGGCGAGGTACATCAGGATCGCGCCCGACTCGAAGACCCGGATCGGCTTCGCGCCGCTGCGGTCCATGAGCGCCGGGATCTTGGAGTTGGGGTTCACCGCAACGAAGCCGCTGCCGAACTGGTCGCCGTCGGCGATCCTGATCAGCCATGCGTCGTATTCCGCGCCCTTGTGTCCGAGCGCGAGCAACTCTTCCAGCATCATGGTGACTTTCTGGCCGTTCGGCGTGGCCAGCGAATAAAGCTGCAACGGATGACGGCCGACCGGCAGTTCCTTGTCGTGCGTCGATCCGGCGATCGGGCGGTTGATGCTCGCAAAGCGGCCGCCGCTCGGCTTGTTCCAGGTCCAGACCTTCGGCGGCACGTATTCTGTTGCGTCATTCATTTCCATTTCTCCTGACAATCGACTTTGCGTGCGCCCGAGGCGCCGTCGTTCCGTGGTGTTGGAGCTGCTGGCGGGGGACTGCTAGGCGGCAAACAGGCCGTCCAGCGACGGCTGCCGCAGCGTCGGTTCGAATTCGATGATCTCGGGGGCGACGATATCGTGCGCGACAAACGGGTCGTCATTCACGCGCGCCTGCAGGTCCTGGCGGGAAATATTGTGCGCCATGATGCCGCCGCCCCCTTGCGGCTTGAGGCTGCCGGCCAGCAGGAACACGCCGTCGTCGAAGCCGCGTTTGAGCCAGGCCTTGTGGCCATCCATGAACTGGCCGGCCTGGGCCTTATTGCCGGAAAACTTGAGCAGCACGATATACATCAGATCATCCTCCCAATGGTTTGCCTGAGCGCTTCGTCGGCGCGTTCGTCGCGCGTCCGTCGTTGGCTGAGGATGCCGTGCCGTCGGCAACCGAATCCAGCCACGCGTCCATCTGCTTAACTTCCTGCCTGATGAACTTCTCGTCGTGAAACGCGGCGGCGAGCGTGGCAACGCCCTGGCTGCGGGCGAGGAGATGCATGGCCAGCGTGTCGGCATCCGCCTTGCGGCCGAGCCGCATGAATTGCCGGCGCAGCCAGGTCCTAAACAGCGTGAACAGCTTGTTTGCCTCGCCTTGCGCGGGATGGCTGAGCTTTGCGAGTTCGGCGGTGAGTGTGCCGAGCGGGCAGCCATAACGTTTGATGTCCGTCCGGTTTCCGATCAGAATGTGAATAAAGCTGCGAATGCGTTCAGCCGGATCCTTCCCTTCGATTTCCCACTCGTCCAACAGCTTCTGGGTGCTGGCCAGACGCGCATTGATCACGGCATCCAGAATCTCGTCCTTGGTCTTGAAGTGATAATAGAAATTGCCGCGCGAGATTTGCACGACATCGGCGATATCGGAGAACGAGGTGTGCTCGTAGCCTTGCCGGTAGAATAGCCGGTCGGCAGCTTCGATGATGTGATCACGCGTTGTCTGGTCGCTCATGAAACACCCGGTCGCGCACCGTCCGGCGCAGGCAGATGGAGTCGGACGATTGTCCTAGCCTAGACCCTAGGACGGGCGTCCGACCCTGTCAAGGGCTGCTGAAAATGGACGTGGAAGGGGCGCAGCGGAAAATTGTGAGGGCGGGCCCATGGGTACGCAAAAGCGGTGAATAGACCGCTGTTTGGCCTTGCGGCGCGGTGAGCCGCGGTCAATGAATTGCGCGAGATAAGAGGATCGAATGGCGAAATCCACCACCCTCTACGGCATCGAAAATTGCGACACCATGAAGAAGGCGCGCGCCTGGCTCGACAAGCGCGGCGTCGACTACGCGTTCCATGACTACAAGAGCACCGGCGTCGACAAGGAAAAGCTGGAGAAATGGGCCAAGAAGGCTGGCTGGGAGACGCTTATCAACCGCGCCGGGCTGACCTTCAAGAAATTGCCCGACAAGGACAAGCAGAGCCTCACCGAAAACAAGGCCATTGCGCTGATGCTCAAGCAGCCGTCCATGATCAAGCGCCCGGTGATCGAGCTTTCCGGCGGCCGGCTGCTGGTCGGCTTCACGCGGGAGCAATACGACAAAGCCTTCGCCGCGCCCCGCTGAGCGCAGGGGCCGGGCGCCGGGCTCAGCTTTTCGACGATCCGCCTTTCACCACGCGGAATTTGGCTTGCACCGGCTCGCCATTCGCCAACGCCCGCTTGAAATCCTTCAGCACGTCGGCGCCGATCTCGGAAGCGGGCACCGGCTTGCCGAAATAGAAGCCATGAACCTGATCGGCCTCGGCGTCGTAGAGGAAGTCGACCTGCTGCGGCGTCTCCACGCCTTCCACGGTCACCCGCATATTCATCTCGCGGCCGAGCGCGATGATGGTCTTGACCACCGTTTCCACGTAGCGTCCGGATTTCTCGAAGCTCTCCATGAAGCTGCGGTCAGATCTTGATCTTGTCGAAGGGAAACTTCCACAGGTAGCTCAGGCTCGAATAGCCGGTGCCCAAATCGTCCATGACCATCGCGACGCCCAGGCACTTAAGCTTCTTCAGCGTGGCCATCACCTCTTCGGTGTTGTTGAGCAGCAGCGATTCGGTGATCTCCAACTCGAGCCGGTGCGGCTTGAGGCCGGAGCTTTCTAGCGCCGCGGCGACCGCACGCTCGATGGCGAAGGTCGCCGATTTTTTCGGCATGCGACGCGGCAGAGACGAACGGTGGCACGTGACAGGAGGAACACGAAGCGGGACTTTCCGGTGAGCGAGATCAGGCGCTTTCTCGAGCCTGGGCTGGTGGTGCTGGTGAGTTCCGCCTTCAAAGGCGAACGCAATATCATGACCTTGGGCTGGCATACGGTGATGGAGTCCACGCCCTCACTGGTCGGCTGCGTCATCGCCAGCGGCAATCACAGCTTCTCTTTGGTGAGCGGCGCCCGTGAATGCGTGATTAACGTGCCGACCGTCGATCTCGCGCGCGCGGTCGCCGCAATCGGAAATTGCTCGGGCGCGGAAGTTCGCGCGCTTCAAGCTGACCGCGCTACCGGCCGAGCGCGTCAAGGCGCCGCTGATCGCAGAGTGCTACGCTTGCTTTGAATGCACGCTAGTCGACGGCCGCCTGCGCGACCAATACAACTTCTTCATCTTCGAGATGGTGAAGGCGCACGCTCCGGCCGCGCCGAAATATCCGAAAATCATCCACTACCGCGGCGACGGCCGCTTCATGGTGGCCGGCCGCTCGCTCAAGCTGCGCCGGCTGTTCCGGCCGGGATGCTTTAGCCCCAGGGGTGCCGCGAGCAGCGCAAGATCATGGCCGGCCTTGCGGCGGCGCGCCGGTGGTGCATGCGCGTCGTAACCGGCAACCGTCGCCTCCTAACGCACGCGGGTGCCGCGATCGCCGTCGATCGCTTCAGGGTACGGCTGATGCGGTGAAAGCGCAGGCGCTTGGGCGGCTCGTAGTCCGAGTGGATGACGCTTTTCACGTCGGGCAGGAACCACATCTCACGTCGGGCAGGAACCACATCCAGGAAATCGGGTGCTCGCGCACGGCACGCGCGCAGTCGGTCATGATCGCCCACACCTTGGCGCGCGGTGCCGCGATGTCGATGTTGGCCTTGATTGCAACGGCATCGTCACCAGCCGCTGGCGTCACGGCGATCAATGGCGCCGCGCTATGGTGCCCGGCGCCCGCTGCGGCCGCCGGCGCAGCGTAAAGCGCGATGAGGATGGCGGCTGCGGACGCGCGAAAGCCCATTGACGTCATTGCCAGTCAGATCGATCGGTGGCAAGGCTATCACCTTCGCGGCGGGCCGGCCGGCGCCCTCGCAGCATTGTGATGGCGGGCTTCCGCCTCTTGATCCGGCCCGCTTTCCCTGCCACATGCGGCCCCATGAACAAGCCGCTTTCCCCCGCTGATTCGATCCCCGCCACGGCGCTCGCCGTCGAGGTCGAGCGCCGGCGCACCTTCGCCATCATCTCCCATCCGGACGCCGGCAAGACCACGCTGACCGAGAAGCTGCTGCTGTTCGGCGGCGCCATCAACCTGGCAGGGCAGGTCAAGGCCAAGCGCGACCGCCGCTCCACCCGCTCGGACTGGATGGCGATCGAGCGTGAGCGTGGCATCTCAGTGGTCACCTCGGTGATGACCTTCGATTACGACGGGCGCGTGTTCAACCTGCTCGACACGCCCGGCCACGAGGACTTTTCGGAGGACACCTACCGCACCCTCACCGCGGTCGATTCCGCCGTCATGGTGATCGACGCCGCGAAGGGCATCGAGGCGCGCACGCGCAAGCTGTTCGAGGTCTGCCGGCTGCGCGACATTCCGATCGTCACCTTCGTCAACAAGATGGACCGTGAGAGCCGCGATCCATTCGAGCTGCTCGACGAGATCGAGAAGACGCTGGCGCTCGACACCGCGCCCATGACCTGGCCGATCGGGCGCGGCCGCGACTTCGCCGGCACCTACGAAATCGCCACCGGCGAGATGCGCCCGATCGGCGAGGACGGCAAGACCGTCGCGCCGCAGCTGCTCGACCTCGCAGGGCTTGCCGCCAAGAACCCGATGCTCGACGCCAAAGGCATTGAGGAGGAACTGGCGCTGGTCAAAGAGGCCTGCCGGCCGTTCGGCTTCAAGTCGTTCCGCGAGGGCCATCTGACGCCGGTGTTCTTCGGCTCGGCCTTGAAGAATTTCGGCGTCAAGGACCTGCTCGATGCGCTCGCCGCCTACGCGCCGGCGCCGCGCGCGCAGGAGTCCGATGCCCGTGTGATCGACGCGCACGAAGACGGCATGACCGCCTTCGTGTTCAAAATCCAGGCGAACATGGATCCCAACCACCGCGACCGCATAGCTTTCGCGCGGCTGTGCTCGGGCAAGCTCAAGCGCGGCATGAAGGCCAGGCTCGCGCGCACCGGCAAGCCGATCACGCTGGCGACGCCGCAGTTCTTTTTCGCGCAGGACCGCGCGCTCGCTGACGAAGCCTATGCGGGCGACGTGGTCGGCATCCCCAACCACGGCACCCTGCGCATTGGCGACACCCTTACCGAAGGCGAGGACATCGCCTTTCTCGGCGTGCCGAATTTCGCGCCGGAAATCCTGCGCCGGGTCAAGCTGGGCGATCCGATGAAGGCCAAGAAGCTGAAGGAGGCGCTGCAGCAGATGGCGGAGGAGGGGGTGGTGCAGGTTTTCCGCCCGCTCGACGGCGCGCCGGCGCTAGTCGGCGTGGTCGGGCCCCTCCAGCTTGACGTGCTGAAGATGCGGCTCAAGCAGGAATATGGCCTCGACATCGGCTTCGACACGCCGGAGTTCCAGCTCGCGCGCTGGATTTCCTGCGACGACGCCAGGAAGCGCGAGGAGTTCGTGCAGGCCAATTATTCCAGCGTCGCGGAAGATCTGGACGGCGACCGCGTGTTCATGGCGCGCAACCAGTTCATCCTCGATTATACCCGCGAGCGCGCGCCCGGTATCGTGTTCAAGGATATCAAGGACGTGAAGGACACGGCGGCCGCGGCGGCCTAACGTCGCTCGCTGGCCTTGCGCCGCAGCAGTGCTTCGCCTCTACTGCGCCCGGTTACCGGGAGTGACGCAAATGGGTTTGCTAGTCCTCATCTTCGGGCTCGTCCTGCTCCTCGGGTCCCATGTATTCGTGACCTTCCGCAAGCTGCGTGCGCTGGCGATCGAGGAGCTGGGCTGCGGCTACCGGATCGTGTTTTCTCTGTTCGCGCTGGCAGGCTTAGCGCTGGTCGCTTGGGGCTACGGCGAATACAGCGCGCACGAATGGGTGCAGGTCTGGCGGCCGCCCGGTTACATGCGGCACATCACCGTCGGCTTGATGCTGTTCGCCGCCATCGTGCTGGCGGCGGCCGTCATCCCCAGCCATATCAAGGCCTGGCTGAAGCACCCGATGCTGAACAGCGTGAAGATGTGGGGCTTCGCGCATCTCTTGGTCAACGGCGACCTCGGCTCGATGGTGCTGTTCGGCTCATTCCTTGCCTGGGCGAGCTATGCGCGCGTCGCCGCCAAATGGCGGGGCGACCGCGGCTTCACCACGCCGCCCGCCGGCTGGACCAACGACATCGTCGTGGTTGCCGTCGGTGTCGTTGGCTATCTGCTGCTGGGCTTCTACTTCCACCCTTACGTCATCGGCTTGCCGGTGTTCGGCCCCATGTAAGAGAGAAAAAGAACAGAGTCATATGTCAGCTCAAAGCGAAACCCGGCGGCTCACCGCTCCCGACATCCGCGCGCGTAAAAGGGCGGAGCCCATCGTCTGTCTCACTTCCTATCACGCCCATACCGCGGCGATCGCCGACAAACATTGCGACGTGATCCTGGTCGGCGACTCGCTCGGCATGGTGATGCACGGGCTGGAGACCACCGTGCCGGTCACCCTGGAAATGATGGTTCTGCAGGGCCGGGCGGTGATGCGCGGCTCGAAGCGTGCGCTGGTGGTGATCGACATGCCGTTCGGCTCCTACGAAGCCTCCAAGGAGCAGGCCTTCATGAGCGCCGCGCGCGTGCTCAAAGAGACCGGCTGCGGCGCAATCAAGGTGGAGGGCGGCACCCGCATGGCGGAAACCATCCGCTTCCTGGTGGAGCGCGGTGTGCCGGTGATGGCCCATGTCGGCCTCACCCCGCAGGCGATCAACGTGATCGGCTCGTTCCGCGCCCAGGGGCGCGACGAGGCGGGCTGGGGCCGCATCGAGGAGGACGCGCTGGCGGTGGCCAAGGCCGGCGCCTTCTCCATGGTGATTGAGGCCGTGGCCGAGCCGCTGGCGCGCAAGATCACGGAGGCGGTCGCCATCCCAACCATCGGCATCGGCGCGAGTGCGGCCTGCGACGGGCAGGTGCTGGTGATGGAGGACATGCTGGGCCTGTCGCCGCGGGTTCCGAAATTCGTCAAGCGCTATGGCGAGCTCGCTCCTGGCATCGACAAGGCGATCGGCGACTACGCCGCCGAGGTGAGGACC
>JARRNI010000143.1:0-10111 GCA_037385125.1 Pseudolabrys sp. | reverse complement strand
GTGGCGGCTATGATCGCTCGGGCAAACGGCGCATTCCGTGCGTGGCGCGAGGTGCCGGCACCCCGCCGCGGCGAGCTTGTGCGCCTTCTGGGCGAGGAGCTTCGCGCCGCTAAGGAACCGCTCGGCCGTCTCATCACCCTCGAATGCGGCAAGATCCTGCAGGAAGGCCTGGGTGAGGTGCAGGAGATGATCGACATCTGCGACTTCGCCGTCGGCCTGTCGCGCCAACTCTACGGACTCACCATCGCCTCTGAGAGGCCAGGTCACGCAATGCGTGAGACCTGGCATCCTGCTGGCGTCTGCGGCGTTATCACGGCATTCAACTTCCCCGTCGCCCCGTGGGCCTGGAACGCGGCGCTTGCTCTTGTCTGCGGCGATCCCGTGATCTGGAAACCGTCGGAAAAGACGCCTCTCTCGGCGCTCGCCACGCTCGACGTCTTCGAGCGCGCGCTCGCCCGGTTCGGCGAGGCGCCGGACGGTCTGCTGCATGTCGTGGTGGGCGGCCCGAATACGGGCGAGTTCCTTACCGCAAACCCAGACGTGCCGATTGTATCGGCTACCGGGTCAGTGCGCATGGGCCGCGCCATCGCTCCGGTCGTTGCCCAGCGGTTCGGCAAGCTGATCCTCGAACTCGGCGGCAACAACGCGATGATCGTGACGCCTTCGGCCGATCTCGAACTCGCGATCCGCGCCATCGTCTTCTCCGCCGTCGGCACCGCCGGCCAACGCTGCACCAGTCTGCGCCGGCTGATCGTGCACGAGGATATCTACGACCCGCTTGTGCCGCGGCTCGTGAAGACCTATGCCGGGCTTCCGATCGGCGACCCTCTGGCGGCCGGCACGCTCGTCGGTCCGCTGATCGACGAGCGCGCGGCGGATGCAATGGACCATGCGCTCGAGCAGGCACGTAAGGACGGCGGTAGGGTGCATGGTGGCGGGCGCGCGCTCGTCGAAAAATATCCGGACGCCGCCTATGTCCACCCCGCCATCATCGAAATGCCCGGACAGACGGCGATTGTCTGTGAGGAGACCTTCGCGCCGATCCTCTTCTGCATGAAATATCGCGAATTCGACGACGCGCTCGCGCTGCAAAACGGCGTGCGCCAGGGGCTGTCCTCCTGCATCTTCACCAATGACATCCGCGAAGCCGAGCGCTTTGTCTCAGCGACCGGCTCGGACTGCGGGATCGCCAACATCAATGTCGGTCCGTCCGGCGCGGAAATTGGCGGGGCGTTTGGCGGTGAGAAGGACACTGGCGGCGGCCGGGAGAGCGGCTCAGATGCCTGGAAGGCCTACATGCGCCGGCAGACCGCGACGGTGAATTACTCGGGCGCATTGCCGCTCGCCCAGGGGATTAGGTTCGACATGTGAACACAAGGGCAGCGAAGAACCGCGCCGGCGCGTCACGGGGGCCAGGAAAGGAGCTCGACACAGCATGTTCACAAAAATCGCCGTTCTTGGTCTCGGCAAAGTCGGGCTGCTGGCCGCTCAAATGCTGCATGAGGCGGGCTTTGTGGTTTCAGGCCATGACCGCGTCGTCCCGCGAGCCAACGTGCCCTTCCCTGTCGATACTGCCGATCTCGCCGAAGCCACGCAGCTTGCGGCACTCTGCGGCAAGGTCGAGGCGGTACTCTCGTGCCTGCCCTATCCGATGAATCGCGCGCTTGCAGAAGCCGCGCATCGTGCCGGTATTCACTATCTCGATTTGACCGAGGACGTACCGACCGTAAATGCAATCCGCGAACTCGGCAAGACGGCGATAGGGGCGATGGTGCCGCAATGCGGACTCGCGCCGGGCTTCGTCGGAATCGTCGGCGCCTCTCTGATCGAAAGCTTCGACCAATGCCGCGCCTGCCGAATGCGTGTGGGGGCATTGCCACAGAACCCGACAGGGCTGATGGGCTACGCGTTCAACTGGTCGCCGGAAGGCGTCGTGAACGAGTACCTGAACGACTGCGAGGTAATCGAGGAAGGCGTGCACAAATGGGTCTCGCCAATGGAATGGCACGAGACGATTTATATCGAGGGGACCAAGCTCGAGGCCTTCACTACCTCCGGAGGGCTCGGCACCATGTGCCACACCTATCTCGGAAAGGTCGCTAACATCGACTACAAGTCGATGCGCTACCCGGGCCACATGAAGCTCATGAACTTTTTCTTTCACGAGCTATTGATGCGCGAGCGGCGTGCAGAGGCGGGCGCGATCCTTGTCAATGCAAAACCGCCGGTCGACCAGGATATCGTGTATATCCATATTTCGGCCGAGGGGTGGATCGCTGGCGAACTAAAGCGCAAGGAATTCGTGCGCACCTATCGCCCGATCGAACTATACGGACAGCAGCGTACGGCGATCGCCTGGACCACATCGGCTTCCGTCGCGGCGGTGATCGAGTTGATGCGGGCGGGCACGCTTCCGGCGCGGGGCTTCGTGCGGCAGGAGACGATCCCACTCGACGGATTCCTCGCGACCAAAGCGGGTCAGCTCTACACTTGAGGCTTCGCGCGGCGCCTACGCGTATGGTAAAACAGCTGCAGTGGCGGGTTATGATGGGGCGCGCGTCAAGACGAAGATCCTGTGTGTACCAAAAACCTAAATCCGCACATAATGGTGATGAAGTCCACCGAGGATCGGCTGTGGATTTGATTTGCGGTAGGGACAGCGGGGCTATCGCGCGTCGCCAGGAAATCTCCGGGTCTGAAGGAATGCGTGGTGGGCCCGGGAGGACTCGAACCTCCAACCAGACCGTTATGAGCGGTCGGCTCTAACCATTGAGCTACGGGCCCGGAAAGCGCCCTCTTCTACCAATGCGGGCGGGCCGGACGCAATCGTGGCCCGGAGCGGCGGCCCCGGCGGATTTTCGCCGTTGGCCCGAGCTGCGAGTGAACTGACCGCCCGCTGGCGGGGCAGCGACTCGTCACACGAGTACCGGCCGCGCAGCGGTCCCCGAATCTCGCCCAAAGGCGCTTTGGACAAAATGCCGACTCAGTTATGCACAGCTTATGCTGCCGATTCTACGAATAATTCCGGTAGGCGGCGTAGTCCTCGCCATTGTGATTCTGGTGCTGGCGCTCCATCCGCCGGCAGGCCCGTCTGTGCGATTCGCGGCGGATCTAGGCCCGGCGCACGGCCCCTTGCTGGCGCGCGAGCGGCATCCGGAATGGCGGCAGCTCCTGATCCTGGCCGCGTTGCGGCGCGCCGACGCGCTGCGCAAGCTGCGCGACCTGCCGGACACGCCGACGCGCGCCGCGCCGGTCGTGCACGACAAGGTCATCGAGCCCGCCGAGAACGACCGGGCGCCGGCTGCTGCCTCCCCGGACAGCGAAATCGCCGGCGTGCAGCCCGACGCGGCCGACGGCGGCGTCACCGGATCGGTGCCTTCGCCGAAGACCGACATCCCAGTTGATATCGGCGAAAGCTCTTCCGCCGAGTTGCCGGTGGTCCCGCAAAAGCAAATGCCGCCGGTGATTACGATGCCGGCGCTGCAGCCCGCCGACGCTACCGTTCCCACGCTGGAGCCGGCGGTGCACAGCGTCAAGACTGGGGCGATCGAACAAGCGCTCGAGCGATCGTCTGCAAAATCTTCGAAACAAGCCGGGCCAGCCGAAAGAGCGCGCCGCAGCATCGCGCCGGGGCTCGCCACAGCCAAGGCGGAAAGCCTGACCCTGCCGATCCCGCCAGTGGACGTCATCAGCATTGTTCGCAAGCCGTCCGAACCGAACAAGTCGATCCTGGTGACCACCCCGCCGGCGCTCGAACTCAAGCTGCAAGACTCGAAGGCCGCTTCCGCGCCTGCCGCCTTGCAGCAGGCCGATGGCGAGGAGCATGCGAAACCGCCGAAGCCCGACGCGGGCCTCAAGCCGCACGTCGTCAAAACCGTTGCAGCGCCCCCGAAACGAAAAAAGCTGCCGCCGAGACCGTCCCATCGCCTGCGAAGCCCAAAGCCGAAAGCAAGCCGAAAGGCCCAAGCATCCAGTGCCAGGCCGGGCCGCCGAATGTGACGGATCTCGATCTTCCGCCGGCGGCCGCAATGGCGCGAGCGGAGGTGCCGAGCACCGTTCCGATTCCCATTGCGCGACCGTTAATCGGTGGCGAACAGAAACAAGAGAGCCGCCTGCCCGCGCCGGCCGAACCCGGCAAGTCTGACAAGCCGGCCAAGCAGAAGCTGGCAAGCCGCGAACCCTCTGCCGCGCGCGTTAAGCCGAAGCGAGAGCGCCACGAAGTCAATCGGCGCGCCCGGTCACGCGATTACGCGTCCGCCGCCCGCCGCGCGCGCCACCACATTGGCAAGCAGGAGGCGAAATTTACGCCGTTTCCCTTGTTCGTCTGGAAACCCATGCTGCCCGGCGGCAGGATCGCGCCGACGTCGCAGTAACGCGCCGGCGCGGCCGGCCTCAATACGCCGACACATCAAAAATAATCGAGACGGCCGCTATAGAGGCTCGACGCCGACGACACGCTCTGGCCCCTTGCCCTGGCGGCGCGCAATTTGACGCCTTGGCCAGGCGCATTGCGGTGACGCGCAGCGGAAGTCCCGCCGGCGGCGGCCGTGGCGAATGCACCGATCGGGTTGCTACGGCGGCGGTCGAGCAGCCCCTTGCTCTTGGCAGCGTAGTAGTAGCCCGAAGCGTAATAATGCACGGCACGGTCCATATTACCGCCGGCGGCGCGATAGGCGCCGGCCAGATATTTTACCGCATAGGTCATGTTGGTTTCCGGATCGAGCAGGCCGGCGGCGCTGCCGCGGTATCCCATGGCGCGCGCGGTGGCGAGCCTGATCTGCATCAGCCCGTAATTGCCGGCATGGACGGCGCGCGCGTTCCCTCCGCTCTCACGCTTGATGATGCGGCGCACGAGCGCGGCGGGCACGTTGTTGGCGGCGGCCTTGCTTTGGACCAGCGCATCGAGATTGCCGTTAGCGTCGAGCGCCACGTGGCGGTGGCGCGCGGAAGCGGGAGTAACCGAAGCGGCAAGCGTAAGCAGAAGCGTACCGAGGAGAAGATGGCGAAGCATGTCGGCTCCATTGCTCGAGTGGACATTCATCGTCGCGTCTCGTGAGGAGGTTGGGCTTTTCTCCAGGAACTCCGGCGGGTTTGTGGCGCAACGGCGGTAAACGCGCGTCGGTCCATCACGAATTGATTCACGTTTTAACGGAATCGCAACACCCGCGGCGATTTAGGCCTTTGCACATTGTCCCGACAGGAGTAGAGCTTGATCGGCGAAGTTCGACATTCGCCGTTCTGGGGGCGTTCTACCTTGTCGCTTTATCGACGGAGGAGCCCCGCCATGCCGACCGAAACCGCCATCGCCGTTGCCGTCATCCTGGTCCTGTTCTGCACCTATGCAGGCTCGCTCGTCTGGGCCGACTTCTACAGCCGCGATTACCGCCAGCACCCGGAAAGCTAAAAGCCAGCGCCTCCTCGTTGCGGCCCGGCCGTGGCCCCCGCGCGCGAGCGTGCGCGGGCGGAAGCCGTGCGCGCATGGTCCGCGACCATTTCCCGCTCCTTGATCCTGTCGCCAACGATCCTTGCCGGCCGCTTCCGGCCTTGGCGGAGCGGCGGTTTGCCTTTATGCCCACTGCGCCGGATCGGATCACCACCCGCGCGACGAGGAGCGGCCTCCCGCATGCAGTCGAACTTGCGCCCGATCGCATCGCTGCTGCTCGCGATCGCCTTCCTGATGGCGGGCAACGGCCTGCAGTTCACACTGGTGCCGCTGCGCGGCCATGTGATGGGATTCAGCTCCATCGGCCTGGGCGTGATTGGCTCGGCCTATTATGTCGGCTTCGTCAGCGGTTGCCTGCTGGGGCCCTATCTGATCGTGCGGGCCGGCCACATCCGCGCCTTCGCCGCCCTGACCGCGCTCGCCGTGGTGGCGGCGCTCGCCTACACGCTCAATGCCGGGGTCGCCCCGTGGACGGTATTCCGCATCCTCAACGGCTTTTGCCTTGCCGGAATCTATCTCGTCATTGAGAGCTGGCTCAACGACCGCGCCACCAATACCCATCGCGGCCTGGTGATGTCGGCCTATGTGTTCGTCAACTTTCTCGCCTTCACGGCCGGCCAGTTCATGGTAACGCTGTATCCGATCCGGGAGGATGGCAACTTCATCGTCGCCGCCATGCTGGCCTCGATGGCCATCGTGCCGGTGGCGCTGACGCGCTCGGCGCAGCCGGCGCCCATCACCATCGTCACATTCCGGCCGCTGCACCTTTATCGCGCGGCGCCGGTCGGACTGGTGGCAAGCCTGGTGGTCGGCGCGGCCAATGGCGCCTTCCTCACGCTGGGACCGCTGTCGGCCGTCCGTAGCGGGCTCAATGTCGGCTATGTCGCGCTGTTCATGGGCGCGGCGACGGCGGGCGGCGCGCTCGCGCAATGGCCGGCCGGGCGGTTATCCGACCGTCTCGACCGCCGCATGGTGCTGCTGGCTCTATTGGTCGGCGCCAGCTTGACCGGCTTCGCGCTGTGGCTGTTTGCCGCCACCGATACGCTGCTCCTGGTCTTCGGTGCGCTGTTCGGCGCATTGGCGCTGCCCTGCTACGCGCTCGCCGCCGCACACGCCTTCGACAAGACACCGATCAGTGAGACCGTGCCGACTGCGGCCACCATTCTGCTCGCCAATGCGCTGGGCTCGGTGATCGGCCCGATGCTCGCCTCGGTGATGATGGCATTGCAAGGTCCGCGCGCGCTGTTTCTGTTCACCGCCGCGACGCAGGCGCTGTTGGTAGCCTTCGTCGTCTATCGCACCACCGTGCAGGAGGCGGTGCTGGAGCCTGACAAGACCAGCTTTGATTTCGCCGCCACCGCGCCGGTCGGCGCCATGGTGACCGGCGAGCAGCTCGACCCGATGGACCCGTCCGTCGCGGTGCCGGAGCCTTACGTGCCGCCGCCCGGCGACGGCCCGGCGGCGAGCGGCTAAGATGCGGTGGAACTCAGCAAGGGAGAATGGAGATGCCGAAAGACTATTTGGTGGTGAGCTATCATTCCCTGAAAAACCCGGATGCCTTGCAGGCCTATGCCAAATTGGCGGGGCCGGCGATCCATGCCGCCGGCGGCCGCTTCCTCGTGCGCGGCATGCCACCTTGGAAGCGGGCATCAACGAACGCACGGTGGTGATCGAGTTCGACAGCCTGGACAAGGCGCTCGCCGCCTACGACTCGCCCGGCTACCAGGAAGCGCTCAATGCACTCGGCAGCGACAACGTCAAACGCGGCATGCGGGTCGTGGAAGGGGCGGCCTGAGCGCAAAGGTCAGACCGCCGCCGGACCTCACCAGGCGGTGAAGGGATAGCGCCGCTCGGCTTCGTGGGCCTGGCGCAGAGCATCGTTGAAGGCGTCGACCACCAAGACCAAGATGGAGACGAGGCGGTGGACGCCGCCGAAGCCGGACTTCGGCACATGGGGTGTTCGGATTTCCAGGGTCGACATTGATCTGTTCTCCTTGAAGTCGGCCGCTACCGGGTGGGATTGCTCAGGAAGCGGCGCTCGATCTCGCGCTCGGATTCATCGGTGAAGCGGGCGCCCGGGCCGCCGAGGAAGCGGGCGATCTCGCGCTCGGCGCGACGCATGTTCTGCTGCTCGATGGCATCGAGCAGGCGACGCAGCGGCCCGCGCCGCCCCGCCTTGGCGGCCGGCGCATTCGCCTCAGATTCGGTGACGCGGGATAAAGCCGCGGATTTTGCGTGGGCCATGGAACCTCTCCATTCGGGCTCCTAGGCGTTTCCGGCTGATTTTGTTGTTTTTGTTGCGGCGCAATATAGCCGCCCTCGAATATTGCTGTAGGGCGGCGCCAGCATGTGTTCCATGCATATAGAGCATGCCGCCTGCTAAAAAGCCTTTGCAGCAGGACAGAACAGGCGGCACACCCGTATTTGCCGAGGAAACAGCAGGCCGCCTATGCATAAATGCATTTGTGACCCGATCTAATTCATGGGGCGTCAAATCGGCGGTGGGCCTGCGGCTTCCTAATTTCTGACCTCCCGACCCCAGACTTTCTGCCGCCTGCCCGCTGAATGCCGGTTCGGAAATATTGCGGGCCTTATGCGTTGTTCCACTGCAAGCAACGCGAGGAGGAACAACAGGCATGGCGTCGACGACAGCAGGCCTCAAACCCAGCGACGAAGGCGACAAGCGCGGGCTCGCGCTCGGGCGCGCGGAAGGCGAGGCCTTCACCCGCACCCTCAAGCACATGCTCGACGATGTCGCGGAAGGCGGCGGCCAGGTGGAGCACGGCGACTATCTGATCTCCTATGCCTTCGAGGAAGCGGAAGGCATGTACGCGCCCAAGGACGGCAGGCTCGAATGGGAGCCGCCGGGCGACGCCAACATCCACATCGAGGTCGGCACCCACCGCCTGCCGCTGCTGTGGCACCCGTACCTCTATCACTACGGCCGCAACTGGAAGATTCCGGGCGACGGCACCTATTCGCTGCGCGTGCGCTTTCCGGCGCCGCAATTCCACCGCCACGACAAGAAGAACGGCGATAGGTTCCCAGAAGGCGCGGACGTGACGTTCAAGAACGTGAAGCTGGAGACGGGCAAGGAAGACAGGTAGGCACGGCATTGCCGCAATCTCAGCTGTCATGCCCCGCGAAAGCGGGGCATCCAGTACTCACTGAGCGTGCTGTGGTTACTGGATCGCCCGCCTACGCGGGCGATGACACTCGAGGATTTGGCGCGGGGCTTTTGAGAAACTCAATCAAACAACGCCACCGCGCGGGTCCAGCCGCCGGAAGCGGCTTTGATCTTGGTCGGGAAGCAGGCGACGATGAAGCCGTCCGGCGGAAGCTGCTCGAGATTGCACAGCTTCTCCATATGGCAATAGTAAAGCGTGGCCTCGCGGCCCATGCCGATGCCGGCCGACATGTATTGGTCGGTGCCGATGCATTCGCTCGCCCGCGTGTTGACCAGCACGATGTCCATCGGCTTGAGCTCATGGCCGATGCGCGCAAGCTCGGCCTCCACTTCCGCCGCGCTCACCACATGGCCGTCGGGCATCTTCCGGAAATCGAGCTTGACGCCGGGACGGAAGAACCAGTCGAGCGGCACCTCGTCGATGGTGATCATGCGGTTGCCGTGGATGTCCTTCGACTGGAAGTGATAGGGCGCGTCCATGTGCGTGCCGTTATGGGTGGCGAGCGTGACGTTCTCGATCGCCCAGGCCTCGCCGTCCGGCAGGTCCTCCTCCTTGAGGCCCGGAAACACCGAGGTCAGCACGCCGGCGTTCTGCTTGCCGGTGACGTATTCGATCTTCGGCCGCATGAACGGTGGATCGAGCACGGTTTCGTTGTCGAGCGCGACCGAAATGTCGACCATGCGGCTGGGCAGTTTCATGGGGCCTCCTCCCTGATTTTCTTGGCCGCCCATGATATATGACATGGCGACCCGTCGTCATGACATTGGAAGCGCGGGAGCCGCCTATGCCCAAGGCCTATTGGATCACCACCTATCGCGCGATCACGGACCCCGACAAGCTCGCGGCCTACGCGAAGCTGGCGCCGCCGGCCACCACCCCGTTCGGCGCCAAGTATCTCTGCCGCGGGGTGCCGCAGGCGACCTACGAGGCCGGGCAGAAGGAGCGCATCGTAATCACCGAATTCCCCAGCCTGGAGAAGGCGGTAGCCGCCCACGATTCCCCCGCCTACCAGGAGGCCCTGGCCGCGCTCGGCGACGGCGCCGTGCGCGACATCCGCATCATCGAGGGCCTCGAATGACGCGACCGCCCGCCCACGCGCTCTGGCGCCTGCCGCTCATCCGGCTGCTGGCAATCAATCTCGCCGCCGGCTTCGCCGTCGCGCTCTTAATGCTGGGGGGGCTGCTGCTCATCAACCCCGGGCATCTGCGCGAATTGATCTTCTCCGACCGCACTGGCCCGGTGGCGCTCGGCCTGCTGCTGTTCGGGCTGGTGGTGACCTTCGGCAGCGTGGCCATGGGCTCGGCGGTGATGATGCTGGGCCGCGAGCCGAAGAAGCGCGGCGGCGGCGGGAAACGCGCAGCGGTGCGCGTACATGCCGAGGCGCGGCGATAGCCTCGAACCGTCATTCTGAGACGCGACGCGCGTAAGGGCAGTGGGGGCGGCAGATTGAGTGCGCCTTCTTACCCTCTCCCCTCGTGGG
>JARRNI010000142.1:0-9248 GCA_037385125.1 Pseudolabrys sp. | reverse complement strand
GATGGCCGCCCAGCAGGTACTGCACATTGTGCTTGGACGTGGCGAGCAGCACGTCGATGCCGGCTTCGTCCATCAGCCGGTCGAGGCGAGCGTGGTCGAAGGGAATAGCGAGGCTCTTGGCGGGCGAAGCGTTGACGTTCATGGCGCGGCTCCGGCTTTCACGGCGGACTTCCCTGTCAACGCTTGAGCCTAACGCATGATCCGTGGGGAGTCCTGCCAGCCAACGGCGTGAATTTCCCGTCATTCCGGGGCGTCCGCGCCAGCGGACGCGCCCGGAATCCAGGGCCAAATCCATGACCCTTCCGCGGCGCTCTGGATTCAGGGTTCGTGCCAGAGCCTGCGCCCGGACGGCGCGAAGCGCCGATCCGGGTGGCGCGCCCCGGAATGACCAAATTGGTGGGGATTACGCCGCCGTCCTGCCCCACAGCTCGCGGCTCGCAAGCCGCGCGCCTTCAGCCAGCGCCTCCAGCTTGGCCCACTGAATCGACGGGTGCACCCGCCGATAGAACGGCCCCTGCGCGAAGCCGCAATCGGTACCGGCGATCACGTTCTCTCGGCCGACGATCCTGGCCAGCCGCACGATGCGCTCGGCCACCAACTCGGGGTGCTCGACCACATTGGTGGCGTGGCTGATGACGCCGGGGATAAGCATCTGCCCGTCGGCGAGCTTGATGTCCCGCCACAACTTCCACTCGTGCTCTGCGGGCCCGGCCAGCTTCCCCAGCAGATGTGATAGCGGATGCGCTCGGCCGGCAGCCCCTCGAGCGCATGGTTCATGATCTCGATCTGCTTCTCCAGCCACTTCTTGTAGTCGGGAAACCCCGCCGGTGGCACCATGCGGTCGAAGGTGACCGCGCTGCGCGCGTCGTCGAGCTGCATCAGGAAGCCAGCATCGACGATGGTCTTGTATTCGGTGCGCATCGCGTCCGCGATCGCAAGCTGAATATCCTCTTCGCTCTTGTAGTATTCGTTCTTGCGGTCGGGGATCACGCTCGACGGCGCCGCCACCGGCAGGAAGGCCTCTTCGACCGCGACATCCTTCAGCGCCGCCTTGAAGTTGGCGATGTCGCGGGTGAGCTCGTCACTGCCGGTGTAGCTGATGGGACCGGTGCAGATCGCCTCGCTCACAGTCGCCGGCGCCTCCCGCGCGTCGAGCTCGGCATAGAAATCGGCGAAGCGGGTGCGATCGGCGCCGCGCTTGAACGGATTGGCCTTGTCGTTTGTGATCGGCCGCCGCTCGAAACCGGAAAGCCTTGTCAGCGCGTATTGCGCCCACGAAATCGACTTGCCGAACTCACCGTCGCTCACCACGTCGATGCCAGCCTGCGACTGCCGCTTGACCACCTCGGCTACGGAATCGGTCAGGCACTTCTGATAGGCCTTCTCGTCATAAGGCTTGCCGCCCTGCTTGGCGCGCAGGAACTCTTGCAGTTCCGGCGGCCGGATCAGACTGCCGACATGGGTGGTGAGGATGCGGTCGATCGAGTGTTTCATGCGGCGCTCTATGCCTGCGGCGCGCGGCAAAGGCAATGCGTAGGCCGGTGCCCCAGGCAGGCCTGCCCCGGATGCCGCGCAGCACGAAGCCTAAGCGCGTTTGCGCGCGAGGCCCGCGGCGAACACAGGGCCCCCTACAGCTTCGCCCAGTCCGGCGGCGGCGTCTTGCCCGGATGGATCGCCCCGCATTGCGGGCATGTGCGCACCGCTGCGTCGCCGTAGAAAGCCTCGTAGATCGGCGGCAGGTCGCGCACGATATGCTGGATGCGGAACTCGGCCCGGTGCACCAGCGCGCCGCATTCGAAGCAGAACCACTCGAAGCCGTCATTGGGATCGTGCGCCGGCCGCGGCGGCTCCACCACCAGGCCGATCGAGCCTTCCTGCGGACGCTGCGGCGAGTGGCGCAGATGCGCCGGTATCAGGAAGACTTCGCCCTCGCGGATCGGCACGTCGCAGAAGCGGCCATCCTCGGCGATCTTGAGCACCATATCGCCCTTGAGTTGATAGAAGAACTCCTCCACCGGGTCGTCGTGGAAGTCGGTGCGCTCGTTCGGCCCGCCCACCACCATGACAATCATGTCGGCGTGCTCGAAAACCCGCTGGTTGCTCACCGGGGGCTTGAGGTGGTGACGGTTGTCGTCGATCCACTTCTGGAAATTGAACGCCCTGAGGCGCGGCCGGTCCAACATGATGGCTCCCTCCCGGCAACGGCGCGCTAGCCGCGCACCACGCCGATGAACTGCTCGAGCTTGGCGGGGTCGTCGCGCAAGGTCTGGCTCGCCCCGTCATAGACGATCCGGCCCCGGTCCATCACCACGGCGCGCGGCGCGATGTCGAGGGCGAGGCGCGAGTTCTGCTCGACCAGGATAAGCGCCAGCGCGCTTTCCCGCGACAGCCGCTTCACCGCCCGCGCCAGTTCCTCCACGATCACTGGCGCCAGGCCTTCCGACGGCTCGTCCATCAGCAGCACCGTCGGATTGCCGATCAGCGCGCGCCCGATCGCCAGCATCTGCTGCTCGCCGCCGGAGAGCTGGTTGCCGCGGTTGTTCTCGCGCTCGGCCAGCCGCGGGAACAGCTCGTACACCGCCTTCAGCGTCCACTCGCCCGGCCGCGCCGCCACTTCAAGATTTTCGCGCAAGGTGAGCGAGGGAAAGATCTCGCGCTCCTGCGGCACGTAGCCGAGGCCCGCCGCCACCCGGCGGTAGGCTGGCAGCGCAGAGATGTCATTGCCGTGCAGCCTGACGCGCCCGCCATGCAGCGTGGTGTGGCCCATGATGGTGGCGAGCAGCGTGGACTTGCCGACGCCGTTGCGGCCGATGACGGACAGCGTCTCGCCCGGCGCCAGCGTCAGTTCGATATTCTCCAGTACCACGGTCTCGCCGTAGCCGGCCGAGACATGGTCGAGCGCGAGGGCGGGCTTAGCCACGGCCGCCTCCCGCCGCGGCGTGATGGCCTTCCTCGCCCAGATAGACCGCGCGCACCTCCGGATTGTTTTGGATCTCCGCCGGCGTGCCCTCGGTGAACACGGCGCCCTGCACCAGCACGGTGATCTGGCGGGCGAAGCGGAACACCACGTCCATGTCGTGCTCGATGATCAGGATGGCGATGTCGGGGTCGAGCCCGTCCACCACGTCGAGGATGAGATGGCTTTCCGACGACGGCACCCCGGCGGCCGGCTCGTCCAGCAGCAGCACGCGCGGGCGCTGCGCCAGCGCGATGGCGATCTCCACCAGCCGCTGGCGGCCATAGGGTAGTTCGCGCACCAGCTTGAGCGCGTCGTCGGCGATCTTCAGCGAGTCGAGATGGTCGAGGGCCTCGTCGATAACGCGGCGCTTGGCGCCTGCCGAGCGCCACATGTTGTTGCAGTTGCCGTCGCGCTCGTCGATGGTCATGGCGATGTTTTCCAACACCGTCAGCCCGCGGAACAGCTGATTGATCTGGAAGGTGCGTGCGAGACCCAGGCGTGCCCGCTGCGCCTGGCTCAGGCCCGTGATGTCCTCGCCGTTGAGCAGCACTGTGCCGGCCGACAGCCGGATCGCACCGGTGATCAGGTTGACCAGCGTGGTCTTACCGGCACCGTTCGGGCCGATCAGCGCGCGGCGGGCACCTACTTCCAGCGTCAGCGCGACGTCGCGCGTGACATGCAGCGCGCCGAAGCTGCGATTGAGCCCCTGCACTTCGAGCGCGGCGGCGGTCATAGCGCTCATGGCGCGGTACCCGGCTTGGCGGCGCGCCGGCTCAGCGCAAGGTAGATGCCGTTCACGATCACGGCCACGACGGCGCCGCCCAGGGTCCAGGCAACGACCGCAAGCGGCTCCTTGCCGAGCCACGCCGTCAGCAGCCCGACCTGTTTCAAATCGACGGCGAAACCGATGACGAAGCCGATGAGCGCACCGTCCAGCGCCGAGGCCGCCAGGGCCGTCCGGTCCTCACGCCGCAAGCGCAAACCCATGCTGCCGGCCGAGAGACCGGCGAAACTGTCCAGCACCTTGCCGGGGCGCAGGCGGCCGAGGTCCTCCACTAGCCCGAGCAGCCCGCGGCGCGCGAACAGTACCACCAGCACCAGCATCAGGCCGATGCCGAGCTGCCAGAAGGTGGGCGAGAGCTTGGAGAAATAGTCCTCCATGAACATGTAGACCACCGCGCCGATGAAGGCGCCGTAGAGCCGTCCGGTGCCGCCCAGGATCAGCATCACCATCACCTTGGCCGAGTTTTCGAAGTCGAACACGGTCAGCGTCACATAGGCGTTGGTCTGGGTGAACAGCGCGCCGGCGACGCCCGCGATCGCCGCCGAGATGGCATAGACCGTCACCAGCCGGCGGTGCACTGGCGAACCGATGGCGTGCATGCGCCCGACGTTCTCGCGGATGCCGGTGAGCGCCTGCCCGAACGGCGAATAGACGATGCGGCGCACGAAATAGAACACGATCGCCAGCACCACGAGCACGTAAATGTAATTGACGTGGCCGTAGAGGTCGTAGTCGAAAGTGCCGAACAGCGGCGAGATGATCAGCCCGGGCAGGCCGTCGTAGCCGCCGGTGATGTCGGCACGCAGATTGCCCGACTCCTGCAGCATGGCGGCGAAGGCGATCGTCAGCATCAGCAGCGTTAGCCCGCGATAGCGCAGGATGAACCAGCCGACGGCGATGCCAACCAGCCCCGCCATGAGCCCGCCGAGGACGAGGCCGCTGATCGGCTCGCTCCAGCCGAAGCGCAGCGACAGGAGCGCGGCGACATAGGCGCCGATGCCGAAGAAGGCGGCGTGTCCCAGTGTGACGATGCCCGCATAACCGAGGATCAAGTCAAGCGATAACGCGAACATGACCATGATCAGCATCTGGTTGCCGAAGGTCATGCGATCCGGGAACAGGAAATAGCAGGCGACCGCAATCAGCCAGGGCAGCGCCTCCGGCCAGCGGAAATAGTGACGGCGGACGAGATAGTCCGCCGCCTTGGCGCGCGCTGCGGCAGCAGCCGGATCGCGGGGCTTCATCTCACTCACGGCCATAGAACCCCGCCGGCTTGATCAGCAGCACGATCACCGTGATGGCGTAGATGAACAGATTGCCCGCGACGGGAAAGGCGTATTTGCCGCCGGTATCGATAATGCCGATCACCAGCGCGGCGAGCAGCGTGCCCTTCAGGCTGCCGAGGCCGCCAACCGCCACCACGATCAGGAACAGCACCAGATAGAGCACCGCGAAGCTCGGCGTCAGCCCGAACAACTGAATGGCGAGCCCGCCGCCGAGCGCGGCCAGCCCCGAGCCGAGCGCGAAAGTGAACGTGAACAGGCGGTCGACATTGATGCCGACCGATTCCGCCATGCGCCGGTTGTCAACCGCGGCGCGGATCTTGGCGCCTATATTGGTCATCTCGAAGGCGTACCAAAGGACCGCGATCAGCCCGGCCCCGACCACGATCAGGAACGCGCGGTAGCTCGGAAAAGCGCGGAAGCCGAGATTGACGTCGCCGGTCAGCCATTTCGGCAAAGGCACCGATTTGGGAATCGGCCCGTAGAAATAGGTGAAAGCGGCGATCGCCATGAAGGCGAGCCCGATGGTGAGCAGGACCTGCTCGAGATCGGTGGCCTTGTAGAACCGCCGGTAAAGCCGGCGCTCGAAGCGGATGCTGATCAGGCCGACCGACACCGCGGCGATCAGCAGCGACGGGATGAAGCCGACGCCATACGAGCGTGTCAGCGAGACGACGATGAAGCCGCCGATCATGGCGAAGGCGCCGTGCGCCAGGTTCACGAAGCCCATCAGGCCCATGGTCACCGACAGGCCTACCGAGGTGATGAACAGGAACATGGCGTAGGCCAGCCCATCGAACAGGATGCTGACCACAATGTTGGCTGCATGCGGCACGAGCCCCACCCCCGCTGTGCAAGAGAACGCCGCCGCGCCATTTATGCGCGGCGGCGCCGGTTGGTGTCAAACACGGTCAAACGGTCAAGCCGGAAGACCGCGGCTTATTTGCAGCGGCCGACCTTGAGGACTTTGCACTCGTCCTTGACCTGCTTCTCGGTATAGAGAATGCGCTCGCCCAGCTTGCCGTCGGGCTTGCGATAGACCTCCATGGCATGCTCGTCCTCGATGATGTCGCGCGTCTTGGGATCGATCATGACGTGACCGCGCGGGCCGTTGGTCGACCAGCCCTTGAGCGCATCCACCACCTTCTTGGCGTTGGACACATTGCCGTTGAGCTTGTTGATGGTGTCGAAGATGGCATGCATGGTGTCCCAGCCCGCCGCCGACATGAAGTCGGGGTAGGAGTTGGGGCCGTACTCCTTATGCCAGGCAGCCTTGAACGCCTCGTTGGCTTTGTTCTTGAGGTCGACCGCGTAGTGGCCCATCACGATGGTGCCGATGGCGGCATCGCCCATGTCCTGCAGCTTGTTGTCGGGGATGAGGTCCATCGGCCCGATCAGCTTGATGCCCGCCTTGCGCAGGCCGACCTCGCCATAGGCCTTCATCAGGCCGGTCGCGTGCGCGCCGGATGGAATGAAGGCGTACAGGCAGTCGGGATGGGCGTCCTTGACGCGCTGCATGAACGGCGTGAAGTCCGGCACCTGCGCGGGCGAACCCATCGGGATCGACAGGGTAACCTTGCCGCCGGCCTTCTCGAAGCCGACCTTGAAGGCGCCGACCGAGTCCTTGCCGGGCGGGAAGTCGGTATAGGCGACCGCCGCAGTCTTGCAGCCCACATGCTTGTAGGCATAGGAGCCCATCGGGAACGCCGGGTGCCACATGCTGAACGACAGCCGCACGTAGTAGGGCGACAGGTCGGTGATCCAGGCGGTGCCGGCATTGGCGATGATCATCGGCACTTTGGCCTTGTTGATCACCGGGGCCAGCGCGATCGCCGACGGCGAGAACACGAATCCGGTGAGCAGCTGCACCTTGTCGTTGGTGATCAGTTCAGTGGTCACCCGCTTCGCCTGCGCACCCGTCGGGGGCCCCTCGTCGCGCTTGATGATCTGCACCTTGTTCGGCGCGATGTCCTTGGCGTGCAGCTTGACGTAGAGATCGAACGCCTTGTCGATCTGGTGGCCGAGGTCGGCATTGGGGCCGCTGAACGGCAGCACCACGCCGATCTTGACGGTCTTCGCCTGCGCGGTGCCGCCCACCGCCAGCGCCAGGGCGGCGAGCCCCAGCAAACGGAATATCTTCATCTCATCCTCCCTTACGCCTTTGAATTAGTTTGGAATCCCACTAAACGATGGGCCGGATTCCCGGCCCATTGGTTCTAAGTTGGACTATTTTCGCGCCTCTGGTCAATGTGGCATGCGGGCCGCCTGGCCCTGCGCCCAGCAGGCGACGCCGGGCGGGTTGCAACCGTGGGATGGAAAAAGCAGGAAGGCGAGGCGGCGTTGCGTCGCTCAGGCGGCAGCGCTTTCCCCGGCAAAGGCTGCGACCGATTCCGTCGACGGCGTGGGCGCAGCCGTCCGGCCCGGCCTGCATGCCATGACCATCTCGAGCGACCCAACCTCGACCCGATTGCGCCCGCGTTTCTTAGCGAAATAGAGCGCCTGGTCGGACTGCGCCAACAGTTCCTGCATGTCGAGCACCGGCTCCTCGCAATAAGCCAATCCGATGCTGAGCGTGGCACCGACGGGCGGCCATCCACCTCTTTGCCGGCCTGGGCGAAAGCAGCGCGGATGCGCTCGGCCAACGCCACCGCTTTGTCACGAGTGGTGTCGGTGATAACTGCGGCGAACTCTTCGCCGCTGAAGCGGCCGAGCAGATCGGTCGAGCGCACGGATGCACGCGCGGCCTGGCTGAAGATCTCCAGCACCCGGTCGCCGAGCGCGTGACCGAAGCGGTCGTTGATTGATTTGAAATGGTCGAGGTCGATCAGCAGCACCGCGGTCGGCCGCGGCTTGCCGGCATGCCGCTTGGCGAGCTGGCCGGCATCCTGCAGAAACGAGCGCCGGTTGGCGAGGCCGGTGAGCGAATCGAGCATGGCCGCGTTGCGATGCGCAGCTCGGTGCGCTCCTCCGCCATCGCCAGCAGGATGAAGGCGACGGAAATGGTGAACAGCAGCGCCTCGAAGGACAGCACGGTCAGCCGCGGCGACCAGGCAGAAGCATCACCAACGGCGTGCGCAGCAAAAACAGCGAGCCGTGCGCGAACAACATGAAGATGGCCGGCCAGCGCGACACCAGTTGCTCGCTGCGCCCGCGCCAGAATTCGTACGCCGTGAGCCAGGTATAGGTGGTGATGATGCCCGAAGCGATCATAGCGCGGGTCTGCACCGCGTCGGCCAGCGCCGGCAGCCGGCAGATCAGCAGCCACAGCACGGCGCCGGTCACCATATAAACCGGCTCCACCGGCCGCCCGTCGAAGACGCGCGCGCCGGTCCAGGTCACCGCGAAGGCCGTGAACAGCAGCGCGTTGGCGAGATCGATGGAAATCAGGTTGGGCACCGAGCCGTACAGCCCAAACAGCACCACGGAGCCGGCGCGGATCAGGTGGGCGAAGCCCCACCAGCACACCGCCGTGATCGCGGTGTTCTGCGCCCAGGCGAATACCAACAGCAGTCCGAGGATCGCTTCGACATAGGTCGTCACCATGAACAGGGTGCTGACGTCCAGCTGCATCGCTTTCTTACTTACGTCCGATTTTTCGCGGTTGATTGCCCGCCTCGGTCCCCTTCGATCCGACCATGAGGCGCCGCCGGCAAAAAGTCGTGAACGTTCAGGGATACCGCACCGCTATGCACCGCTATGGTTTCGAGTGGCTTTCAATATTTATTTGCACGCATTTGAATATGGCGTTCCAGAAAAGGACATGGGGGCGCCGGCCCGGCCCTTGTCGCCCCATCCGCGGTCTACTAGGGTCGGTGACGCCCCTGAAATGCGCTAATCGGTTACCGGACATGCAGATCCGCGATGGCATCATTGAGACAATCGGTCATACGCCCCTGATCAAGCTGGAGCGCGCCTCGCAGGCCACCGGCTGCACTATCCTCGGCAAGGCCGAATTCATGAACCCGGGCGGGTCGGTGAAGGACCGCGCCGGCCGCCAGATGATCCTGGAGGCCGAGGCGCGCGGCGAACTGGGCCCCGGCGGGCTGGTGGTGGAATCGACCGCCGGCAATACCGGCATCGGCCTGGCCGTGGTCGCCAATGCTCGCGGCTACCGCACGCTCATCGTCATTCCCGAGACCCAGAGCCAGGAAAAGAAAGACATGCTGCGGCTGTGCGGGGCGGAGCTGGTCGAGGTGCCGGCCAAGCCCTACAGCAATCCCGA
>JARRNI010000141.1:2824-11378 GCA_037385125.1 Pseudolabrys sp. | reverse complement strand
CTTCTCGAGATCGAGAATCTCTATACGCAGTTCTACACGTCGGGCGGCGTGGTCAGGGCCGTCGACGGCATTTCCTATGACGTGAACGAGGGCGAAACGATCGCCGTGGTCGGCGAATCCGGCTGCGGCAAATCGGTCGGCGCGCTCTCGATCCTGCGGCTCATTTCCGATCCGCCCGGCCGCATCGTCGGCGGCAGCATCCGCTTCCGCAACCGCGACCTGCTCGCGCTGAGCGACGCCGAAATCCGCAAAGTGCGCGGCAGGGACATCGCCATGGTGTTCCAGGAGCCAATGACGTCGCTCAATCCGGTGCTCACCATCGGCCGTCAGCTCACGGAGACGCTGGAACAGCACCTCGACATGAGCCACGAGCAGGCGACCGCGCGCGCGGTCGAGCTGCTCGGCATGGTCGGCATTTCCGATCCCGCCCGCCGGCTCAAGCAATATCCGCATCATTTGAGCGGCGGCATGCGCCAGCGCGTCATGATCGCCATGGCGCTGTGCTGCGAGCCCAAGCTCATCATCGCCGACGAGCCGACCACCGCGCTCGACGTCACCATCCAGGCGCAGATCCTCGAACTGATGAAGGACCTGACCCGCCGCCTCGGCGTCGCGCTGATCGTGATTACGCATAATCTCGGCATCGTCGCCCGCTACGCCGACCGGGTGAACGTGATGTATGCCGGCCGCATCATCGAAAGCGGCAGCGCCGACGGGATTTACCACAACCCGCGCCATCCCTACACGCTGGCGCTGCTCAAGTCGGTGCCGCGCATGGACCAGCCGCGCAAAGGCAAGCTGGATCCGGTGCAGGGCCAGCCACCCGATCTGACGCGCCTCGGCCAGGACTGCGCGTTCCGCCCGCGCTGCAATTTCGCGATTGCCCGCTGCGGCGAGGCGCCCGATTTGGCGCAGGTCGGCGGCAAAGGCCACGTTGCCGCCTGCTGGCAGGCGGAGAAGGTTGCCGAGAGCCTGAGGTCGGTCGCATGACGCTCGCCCCGACTACGGACGCTCACGCGCAGCGGCGCCTGTCGGAACAGCGCGTTGCGCAAGCGCCTGATCTCGTCACGGTGCGCAACCTGAAAATGCACTTCCCGGTCACCGAGGGCGCGCTGATCCCGCGCGTGGTGGCCCATGTGAAGGCCATCGACGGTATCAGCTTCACTATCCGCAAGGGCGAGACGCTGGGTCTGGTCGGCGAATCCGGCTGCGGCAAGACCACCACCGGCCGCTGCATCCTGCAGCTCGAGCACGCGACCGGCGGAGAGATCGTCTACGACGGCACCGACCTGATCGGCCTCGACCGCAAGGCGATGATGGCGCTCAGGCGCCGGATCCAGGTGATCTTCCAGGATCCCTATTCGTCGCTCAATCCGCGCATGAAGATCGGCGACATCGTCGGCGAGCCGATGATGGTGCACGGCGTCGAGCCGGACAAGAAGGCGCGGGCGGCGCGTGTGCGCGAGCTGCTGCGGGTGTGCGGCCTCGATCCGCGCTTCGCCGACCGCTATCCGCACGAGATGAGCGGCGGCCAGCGCCAGCGGGTCGGCATCGCGCGCGCCTTGTCGGTGCGCCCCGAATTCATCATCTGCGACGAGGCGATCTCGGCGCTCGACGTGTCGATCCAGGCGCAGATCATCAATCTGCTGGAGGATCTGCGCGACGAGTTCGACCTGACCTACCTGTTCATCGCCCACGATCTCAGCGTCGTGCGCCACCTCTGCCACCGCGTGGCGGTGATGTATCTGGGCAAGATCGTCGAGTTGGCTGAATGCGACGAGCTCTATGGCAACCCGATACATCCTTATACGCAGGCGTTGCTCGCCGCCGTGCCGATACCTGATCCGACGGTGGAACGGGCACGCGCCCACCAGATCGTCAAGGGCGAGGTGCCGAGCCCGATCAATCCGCCGAGCGGCTGCGTGTTTCATCCGCGCTGCCGGCTCGCCGTCGATAGCTGCAAAAGGGAGGTTCCTGAATTCAGGGAAGTGCGGCCGGGCCATTGGGTGGCCTGCCCGGTCGTTTGATCGCTCCGCCACAAGGGCGACGGGTCCACGAGGACATGACGATCCTCGGGACAAGGATAAGGAAACGCCACAAAGTCAGATCAGGGAGGGGACGACAATGAACTTCAGTAGATTGATCAGGTCAGCATTGATACTGGCGGCGACCGCTGCCGTCGTCATCGCTTATGCCAGGCCCTCGGTTGCGGCCGACACGCCGACCCGTGGCGGCATCCTGAAATACGTGGTGCCGGCCGAGCCGCCGAGTTTCGACGGCCATCGCGAGACCACTTTCGCGCTCATCCATCCGATCGCGCCGTTCTACAGCCTGCTGATCCGGGTCGATCCGACGGTGCCCTACAAGTCCGGCAATTTCGTCTGCGATCTCTGCACAGCGATGCCGAAGGCGACCGACGGCGGCAAAACCTACACGTTCCACATCCGCAAGGGCGTGAAGTTCAGCGACGGCTCCGATCTCACCGCCAAGGATATCGTCGCGACCTATAACAAGATCATCTTCCCGCCCAAGGGCGTGGCCAGCGCACGCAAGGCCTTCTATGTGATGGTCGAAAGCGTAAGCGCGCCCGACGACTACACCGTCGTGTTCAAGCTCAAATATCCTTCCGGCGCCTTCATCCCGGCGCTCGCGAACCCCTACAACTTCATCTATGCCAAGAAGATCCTCGACAAGGATATGCATTGGTATGAGAAGAACGTGATGGGGTCCGGGCCCTTCATCTGGGATGGCCGCGAGGCCGGCGCCTTCATCAAAGGCAAGCGCAACCCGAACTACTACATCAAGGGCAAGCCCTATCTCGACGGCTTCGAGGCGATCTTCGCCAAGAAGCAGTCGCTGCGCGTGCAGGCCGTGCAGGGCAATCGCGCGGCGATCGAGTTCCGCGGCTTCCCGCCGAAGAGCCGGGACGACCTGGTGCGGGCGCTGGGCGACAAGATCAAGGTCCAGGAGAGCAACTGGAACTGCGTGCTGATCGTCACGCCGAACCATCACAAGAAGCCGTTCGACGACGTGCGCGTGCGCCGCGCCTTGACGCTCGCCATCGACCGCTGGGGCGGCTCCAAGTACCTGTCCAACATTGCCATCGTGAAGGCGGTGGGCGGCGTGGTATTCCCCGGCCATCCGTTGGCGGCCACCAAGGACGAGCTCCAGCAGATCGCCGGCTACTGGCCCGACATCAAGAAGTCGCGCGCCGAGGCCAGGAAGCTGCTGAAGAAGGCCGGCCAGGAGCATCTGAAGTTCACGCTCAACAACCGCGGTGTGGACCAGCCCTACAAGATCGTCGGCACCTGGCTGATCGATCAGTGGAAGCAGATCGGCCTGCAGGTCGATCAGCGCGTGCAGCCGACCGGTCCTTTCTACGCCACGCTGCGCAAGAAGAAGGACTTCGACGTCTCGCTCGACTTCAATTGTCAGGCGGTCGTCAATCCGCTGCTCGACGTGTCAAAGTTCATCTCGGACGACGTGTCCGGCAACCAGTACGGCGGCTACAAGGACCGTGAGCTGGACAAGATGTTTACCGCGATGAACAAGTCGCCCGATCCGAAGGAGCAGCGCGCCATCATGCGCAAGTTCGAAAAGCGGGCGCTCGATGAAAAGGCGAATGCGTTCATCACCCTGTGGTGGTACCGCATCATCCCGCACCGGTCCTATGTCCGGGGCTGGTACATCACGCCGAGCCACTACCTGAACCAGCAGCTCGATAACGTCTGGCTCGACAAGACCAAGATGTAAGACCGGCCGGTTGTTGAAGCCATCCGCCCGCGGCGGCAGTGCCGCGGGCGGAGCGCCGGCGGGCGGACGTCCATGTCGCAATACATTCTCAAGCGGCTGCTACTGACCATTCCGACGCTGCTGGGCGCGGCGATCCTGGTCTTCTTCCTGATGCGCCTCATCCCGGGCGACATCTGCGAGCTGCGGCTTGCCGGCAGCGGCGGCTATTTCGACGAGAATGCGCTGAAGATCTGCCGGCACGAGCTCGGCATCGACCAGCCGATCATCGTCCAACTCGGCCAATATCTCTGGGGCCTGGTCACCCTCAACCTGGGCAACTCGATGTGGACCGGCCGCCCCATCATCTCCGAGATCAGTCTGCGCTTCGAACTGTCGCTGATGATCGCCATCCTGGCGACGGTAACCGCGACCATCATCGCCATTCCGCTCGGAACCATCGCCGCCATCAAGCAGGACACCTGGATCGACTATATCGTGCGCTCGTTCAGCATCGCCGGCATCGCCATGCCGTCGTTCTGGTTCGGCATTCTGATCATCTTCGGCATCCTGTTCACCACGCAATGGTGGACCGGTGTGCCCTGGATGCCGCCGATCCAGTACAAGTCTAGTTGGACGAGCTGGGCCAACATAGAAAACAACCTCTCGCTGCTGATCTGGCCGGCGATCGCCACCGGCTACCGCTATTCGGCGGTCGCCACCCGCATGACGCGCTCGGCGATGCTGGAGGTTATGCGCGAGGACTACATCCGCACCGCCCGCGCCAAGGGTCTCCTGGAGCGGCTGATCATCCGCCGCCACGAACTCAAGAACGCCATGCTGCCGGTGGTCACCGTCATCGGCATCGAGTTCGCCTTTCTGATGGGCGGCCTCGTCGTCACCGAGCAGGTGTTCAACCTCAACGGCCTCGGCAAGCTTTTCGTCGAGTCGGTAACCAACTACGACTACACCATGACGCAGGCGCTGGTCATGGTGGTGGTCGCGGTGTTCGTGTTCACCAACTTCCTGGTCGACGTGCTGTACGCCTGGCTCGACCCGCGCATCCGCTATAAGTAAGGACCGTCAGCATGGCCGTGACGTCGGAAGTCCGCGTCGAAGCACAATACGAGGAATTCACCGACAAGAAGCCGATCGGCCGCGTGCTGCTGCAGCTGATGCGCAGCAAGCCGCTGGGTGCGGCGGGCGGTTTCATCGTGCTGATCATGATCCTGATGGCGATCTTCGCACCCGTGCTGACGCCCTACGACCCGGTGGCCAATTCCTTCGCCTCGATGACCCAGGCGCCGAGCTGGCAGCACTGGCTCGGCACCGACCAGTTCGGCCGCGATCTCTTGGCGCGCATCATCTATGGCGCGCGCACGGCTCTGTTCGTCGGCTTTTCCTCGGCGATCATCGGCGCCACCTCCGGCCTCGTGTTGGGCGTCGGCAGCGCCTATTTCGGCGGCCGCATCGACCTGGTGTTCCAGCGCATCATGGACATCTTCATGGCTTTCCCGCTGATCATCATGGCGCTCGCTGTGGTGTCGATCTTCGGCACCGGCGCGCAGAACGTGATCATCGCCATCACCATTCCGTTCATCCCGCGCTGCGCCCGCGTGGTGCGCTCGTCGGCGCTCGCCATCCGCGAGGTGCCCTATATCGACGCGGCGCGCGCCAACGGCTTTTCCCACACGCGCATCATCCTGCGCCACATGGTGCCGAACGTGATGGCGCCTTACCTCATCATGATCACCGCCTTCGTCGGCCAGGCGATTCTGCTGGAGGCCTCGCTGTCCTATCTCGGCCTCGGCGTGCAGGAGCCGACGCCCGCCTGGGGCCTAATGCTGCAGGGCGGTGCGGAGGAATACGCGCTCAGCGCGCCGTGGATGGCGATCTTTCCGGGCGTCGCCATCAGCCTCGCCGTGTTCGGCTTCAGCCTGTTCGGCGACGCCGTGCGCGACGTGCTCGATCCGCGGCTCAGGTCGCGGTAACCGGAGGTTGACGTCGGGCGCGACCGGATGCGCCATGGATCGTCGTCGAACGGTCATCAAACCTGGACGAGGATGGGGGTGCAGCGTTTAGATTCGTATCCTATGTCCGTGACCAAGCCCAGCCCGCCGCAGCAGCCCGACCCAGGTCGGAAGCCTGGACGCAGGCAATCCCAGCAGGCTTTCACGGCCGAAATCATCCATGCCGCCGTCGCCGGCCGCCTTCGGCTGCGGCATCTCGGGCTGGTCGCTCGCGCGGATCTGGCGCGGGCAATGGAAGCGGGCATGCGCGGCCTGCCGGGCGTCGTTTCGGCGCGGGCGAGCCCGCTGACCGGCTCGGTGCTGCTCGAATACGAGGCACCGATGAGGGTCCGCCGCTTGGTCCGCGCCGTCGAGAAAATCGTGGCAGGGCGGCCGCTGCGTCGGGCGCCAAATCCCCGCAGGGCGGCAAGTCCCCGCGCGGCGCACGCCCTGTCGGCGGCGGCTGCCCCCGTCAGCGCGCCTTGCAGCCAAGATCAGACCTGGCACGCCCTGTCGGCCGAGCAGGCGGCGGACCGGCTGGGCACCCAGCGCTCGGCCGGGCTTGCAAGCGACGAGATCGCGCATCGACAGACAATTTATGGCCGCAATGCTCTGCAGCGGGCGGAGCCGCGTGGGATCCCCGCCATTTTCGGCGAACAGTTGACGAGCCTGCCGATCGCCATGCTCGGCGTGTCGGCGGCTCTTTCGCTCGCCACCGGCGGCGCCGCCGACGCCGCCATGATTGCCGCTGTCGTCATGCTCAATGCGAGCATCGCAACAGGGACCGAACGGCAGGCCGAGCGGACGATCCTGGGGCTTTCCGACTATGCGCCGCAGCCGGTCTGGGTCGTCCGCGACGGCACACGGCAGTCGGTCGACCCCGGCGAGCTGGTGCCCGGCGACCTGTTGCTGCTCGAACGCGGCACCCTCGTTCCCGCCGATGCGCGGTTGATTGTCAGCGACGACCTCACGGTCAATGAGGCGCCGCTGACCGGCGAGGCGCTGCCGGTGCATAAGGATGCCGAGCTCCTGCTGCCGTCGAAAACGGGGCTGCCGGACCGGCGCAACATGGTTTTTCGGGGAACGGCGGTGACCGGCGGCTCCGGCTCGGCATTGATAACCGCAATCGGCCAGGCAACGCAGATCGGCCAAGTGCAAGCGCTGCTCGGCTCGCTGCGGCCGCCGGAAACGCCGATCCAGCGCCAGCTTGGCGACGTCGGACGCGAGCTGGTAATCGTCAACAGCCTGACCTGTGGGGCGGTTTTCGGCCTCGGGATGATGCGGGGACAGGGATTGGTGCCGACCCTGCGCAGCGCCATCTCGCTGGCAGTCGCCGCCATTCCCGAAGGCCTGCCTGCGGTGGCCACCACGACGCTGGCGCTGGGCATCCAGGACATGCGCCGGCGCCACGTGCTGGTGCGCAAGATCGACGCGGTCGAGACGCTCGGCGCGGTCGAAGTCATCGGTCTCGACAAGACCGGCACCCTCACCGAAAACCGGATGGCGACGATTGCGCTGCATGCCGATGACACCATGCTCGTGCTCGACGGCGGACGGCTGACGCGCGACGGGGAAGATGCCGCCGCCGGAATCAGAGGCATCGTGCGGCGGCTGCTCGAGGTCGCCAGCCTGTGCAACGACGCCGTCGTCCAGGCGGCTCCCGAAGGTTTCACCGTCGAAGGGACGCCGACGGAATCGGCGCTGGTTGAGGCCGCACTGGCGCTCGGCGTCGACGTCCCGCAAAGCCGCCTGGCGGCGCGCGTGCTGGCAACGGTGGGACGCGGCGAGGGGCGCAAGCGCATGAGCACGCTGCACGAGACCGCCGACGGCAGCCATCTGCTCTGCGTCAAAGGCGACCCCATCGAAGTGCTGACGCGTTGCACGGCGCACAGAACGGCCGACGGGATCAAGCCGCTCGATGAGGCGACACGCGCCGCCGTGCAGAAGGCGAACGAGCGCATGGCCGCGCAGGCGTTGCGCGTGCTCGGCGTCGCCGTCGACGAAGCGGGCGGCGATCCCCGTAACGAGCGCGAAATGGTCTGGCTCGGGCTCGCGGGCCTGGCCAATCCGATCCGCCCGAGCGTCCTGCCGGCGCTGAAGCAGTTGCACGGCGCCGGCATCCGCACCGTGATGATCACCGGCGACCAGAGCGCCACCGCATTCGCGATCGCCCGCAGTCTCGAACTCAACAATGACGACGAGCTGAAAGTACTGGAGGCCGGGCAGATCGCCGGTTTGCACCCCGACGTGCTGGCCGCGCTCGCCGCCCAGCCGCAGGTCTTCGCCCGTGTTAGCCCCGTCGATAAGCTCAACATTGTCAAAGCCTTACAGGCAGGCGGCCGTATCGTCGCGATGACCGGCGACGGCATCAATGACGGGCCGGCGCTGCGCGCGGCGAATGTCGGGATCGCGATGGGCGGCGCCGGCACCGACGTGGCGCGCGAGGTTGCCGATATCGTGCTGGCGCGCGACGACCTCGATGGCATCATCGAGGCCATCCGGCTCGGCCGCGCTACCTACGCCAATATCCGCAAGGTGCTGCGCTATCTCGTCTCCACCAACGCGTCGGAGACCTTGACCATGCTGGGCGCGGCGCTTGCCGGCAGCGCCGAGCCGCTCACGCCGATGCAGTTGCTCTGGCTCAACCTAGCGTCGGATCCCTTGCCCGCGCTTGCCCTCGGGCTCGAGCCGCCGGAGTCCGACGTTCTCGATCATCCGCCGTACGATCCGCGCGCGCCGATCCTGACGGTGCGCGATTTCCGCCGCATCCTGCTCGAAGGCACCGTCATGGGCACGGCCTCGCTTGCCGGCTTTTT
>JARRNI010000141.1:0-2774 GCA_037385125.1 Pseudolabrys sp. | reverse complement strand
CACGCGCTCACGATGATGCAGCTGATGCACGCCGTCACCAGCCGTTCCGAAACCCGCGGCATCCTGGCCGAGCTCGGGCGGGCCGGAAATCCCACACTTTACGGCACCATCGCCGCCTCGGCCGTGTTGCAGGTAGCCGTGCAGGCCTTTCCGACGACGCGGCGGCTGTTGCGGTTGACTCCGCTCGGCGCCGGCGACCTGTTGAGGGTCGGCGCAGTTGTGCTCGGCAGCACGCTCCTCAACAATGTGCTCGATACTGTCCTTCTCGACTGGGAAGGACCGCCGCGTCCCCCGAGGTTGTGAGCGAGATCCGATCATGACAGGAGAAATGATCTTCACCTCGGAGTCGGTGACGGCGGGACACCCAGACAAGCTGTGCGACCAGATCAGCGATGCGGCGATCGACGCCTTCCTGCGGCACGATGCGGCCGCCCGTGCAGTGGTCGAATGCGCGGTGGCGACCGGCGTCGTGTTTCTTGCCGCCCGCTTCGCCGCCGACGCGGTGGTCGATCTGCCGGCGCTGGCGCGCGCCGTCATCGTCGATCCTGACCAGTATCGTCGAGCTTCCCGGCGAGCAGCGCGAGCCCATGCCGGCGATGCTGGATGACGGCCTGATCGAGCGCCACGTCACCCATGAGCAGGCCAATGTCTTCGGCTATGCCTGCCGGGAGACGCCCGAGCTGATGCCGATGCCGATCAGTCTCGCCCACAGGCTTTCCCGCGCCATCGACGCAGCGCGCCGCGGCGGCATAACCTGGCTATCGCCGGACGCCAAGACGCAGGTGTCGGTGCTCTATCGAAACGCGCGTCCGGTGCGCATCCACGGCATTTCGATCACGGCGGCAATCGAAGAGCAGGAGGGCGAGCGGGACGTTGAAGAACGCCTGCGCACGATTGCCGTCGAGGCCTTCGGCGACGGCGAGCTGCAGCCCGATGAGGCGACCGAGATCTACGTCAATGCCGGCGGGGTTTACGAGATCGGGGGGCCGACGCGCCATGCCGGCCTGACCGGCCGCAAGAACGGCATCGACACCTATGGCGAGATTGCCCGCCAGAGCGGCGCCGCCCTGTCGGGAAAGGACCCCTCCCGCATCGACCGCACCGGCGCCTATGCCGCGCGTCACGCCGCCAAGAACGTCGTCGCCGCCGGTCTGGCCGAGCGCTGCGAGGTTCATCTCGCTTATTCGATCGGCCGGGCCCGCCCGATCAGCCTGTCGGTCGACACTTTCGGCACCGGCCGCGGACACGACGACGCGATCGCGGCGCGCCTTGCCGGCGCGCTCGACTTCCGTCCGCTGGCGATCGCGCACCGCTTCGGTCTGCGCACGCGGCCGGCCGCCGCGGACGACCGCGGCTTCTATCGGCCGCTCGCGGCCTACGGTCATTTTGGCCGGACTGATCTCGACTTGCCGTGGGAAGCCACCGATGTGATCGAGTCGTTGCGGGACTAGTCGCCCCCGTCGTGCCCTTCGGCCAAGGCGCCGTTCGAGACAAGCCCGGTTAGGCTGGCGGCGTACCAGGCAAGCGTGATCGCCGGCGGCAGCAGCTCGCCTTTGAGCAACTGCCAGACCGCGACGGCGCCGAGCCCGATGCCGACGACCATCTTAGGGTCGATTTCGGCCGCCGTGACGGGCGGGGGAGGCGACGCCGCGTTGCCGATCGCGAACAGCCGCGCCTCGCGCGCCACGGCGCCGATGCGGTCGAGCGGCGGGCCATGCTCGATCAGCACGCTGCCGGTCAGCGGACGCACTTCGGCATGGTAGATGCCGGCGATGGTCGAAAGGCCGCTTGCCACGGAGGCGAAAAACACGCTGTCGCCGCGGCGCTCCGCGATGCGCAGGCGCGCCCGGCCCGGCATGGCATGGACGACCTCAGCGACGGGAAGCACCTCAGGCATCGGCGGACGCGCGTGGCCGTTTGACCGATTTGCGCTTTGGCCGCTTGGCTGATACCGCCTGCGAACGTTTCACGGCGCCCCGCTTGCGGGCTGTTCTGCCTTTGCCGCTCGATCGGGCGCCATTGGGCGCAGCCGCGCCGTTGCCTGCCGCCGTTTTGGCTTGCGCGGCCGCCGCGGCGGCGAAAGCTTCCGCGGTCGCCTCAGACTTGGCCTCGGCAAAGAGGTCTTCCACCGACTCGGCGATTTCGGCGCCATGCACGCGCGCCTCGTGCGCCGCCATTATGGCCGCCTTCATCGCAGCTTTGGCGGTCGGCCGCGACCGGCGCACGATCTCCGGACCCAGGAGCAGCGCCGCCGCCGCACCGGCGACCGCACCCACCACGAAACCAACGCGAAACATGCCGGACGCTCCGATCAGCTCAGTGCACAAAGAAATGTTTGCACATCTGGCCCGACGAGCCAAGGACGGCGCCCGCGAGTCCGGCCCGCCGTCCTGACGGTACCGGCGGATGGTCAGGCGGGGAGGCGCGCCCTTACAGGAAGCTTTCGACTGTCTTGATGGCGCCGGCAAGCGCGACGCCGTCCTCGTCTTTCAGCGCCGCTTCGCGCAGGCGGCGGGCCCAGTCGGCCGCGTCGGAGCGGCCCTCCAGCCGGGCCGAAGTCGCCATGACCGTGTCGAACTTCGACTGGCCGCGGGCATGGGTATCGGAATAGCCCTTCACCAGCCGCCGATTGCGCAGGAGCTCGATCGCCAGCGCATAGTCGTTGGGCGCGGCCGCCTTGACCCGCGCGAGCCAGGCGTCGCGATGGGCCGCCTCGACGGCGTGGCGCAAGGTGCCGCGCCGGAATCGCCGCATGCCGCCGAGCACATAGAGCA
>JARRNI010000140.1:0-8555 GCA_037385125.1 Pseudolabrys sp. | reverse complement strand
CCTCCCCCGCAAGCGGGGGAGGGCGAAGAAGCGCCGTGCGCGCATCAAACCCCCGCCGCGCCGCCGTCGGCGCGCGGGTCGTGGCCGCCTTCCAGCGTGCCGTTGGGGGGCAGCACCACAGCGCCGGCATGGCCCATGGTGTCGGAATACGCTTCATCCAGCACCGCCACGTCGTGGCCGGCCGACATCAGGCGGTCGATCAGGCTCTCGTCGAAACGCGACTCCAGGCGCAGATTGGTATGGGTCGAGCCCCAGGTACGGCCGAGCAGCCAGCGCGGCGCATCGAGCGCCTTGTCGAGCGGCTGGCGGAAGGTGACGTGGCGGCTGAACACGGCGGCCTGCGATTGCGGCTGGCCGTCGCCGCCCATGGTACCATAAGCCATGATGCGGCCGTCGTTGAGCGCGGCGAGCGCGGGATTGAGCGTGTGGAACGGACGGCGACCGGGGGCGAGCGCGTTGAGCGCCTTGGGATCGAGCGAGAAGCTGGCGCCGCGGTTCTGCATCAGCACGCCGGTCGCCGGCAGCACGCAGCCGGAGCCGAACTCCCAATAGAGCGACTGGATGTAGGAGACGACGAGGCCCGAAGCATCGGCCGCGCCCATCCAGATGGTGTCGCCTTCACCGTAAGGGACGGGCCACTGCGCGGCCTTGCGCATGTCGATCTTCTGCGCCTGCTCGTCGAGAAACGCCGGCGATAGGTAGCGGTCGATATCCGTGAGGCGATCCGGATCGGTGACGACACGATCACGCACACGGAAGGCGCGCTTGGTCGCTTCGACGATGGCGTGCACGTGCTCGAAGCTTTCCGCTTGGCTCACGCGCAGGCGGTCGAACAGGACGAGGATGATGAGCGAGGCCAGCCCCTGCGTCGGCGGCGGCGCGTTGTAGAGCGTGCCGACCTCAACGGCGACGGAGAGCGGCGCGGCCACCCAGCCGCGGTACTGCTCAAGATCGGCGCGGGTGACCGGGCTGCCGATGCGTTCCAAGTCGGCGGCGATCTCGCGGCCGACATCGCCGCGGTAGAAGTCGTCGAGACCGGCATGGGCAAGATGATCGAGGGTGGCGGCGAGCGCAGTCTGCCTGAGCCGCGCGCCTTCTTCCGGCGGCTTGCCGTCGACGAGGAAATGCGCATGGAAGCCGGCGGCGTCTTTCATCTCGGCCAGTTTCTCGGCGGTGAGGCGCGCCTGGCTGCGCGTGACCGTATAACCTTCGCGCGCGTGGCGGATGGCGCCGGCCAGCAGCACGTCGAGCGGCAGCCTGCCGCCGTGGGCGTGCGCGGCTTCCTGCGCCAGCATCCAGGCGGCCACGGCGCCCGGCACGGTGAGGGCTGCGAGCGGCCCGCGCGCGGGGATCGCGTCGTAGCCGGCCTCGCGATAGAGCGCGATGGTCGCCCTGGCGCCCGCACGGCCGGCGCCCATCAGCGCGCGCACGCGGCCGGACGGCTCGCGGATCAGCCAAAAGCCGTCGCCGCCCACGTGATTCATGTGCGGATAGACGGCAGCGATACTGGCCGCCATGGCGATCATCGCCTCGATGGCGTTGCCGCCCTCGGCGAGGAGCTGGCGGCCGTCCTCGACGGTTAAGGCATGCGGCGCGCAGACGACGCCGCGGCGATGGCCGGCGGTGTGGAGGGTCATGCGGGAACGGCGTCCGTCAGCCCGCGCTTCTTGAGCAGCGCCTCCGGCGTCGGCAGCCGGCCGCGGAAGGCCTGGTAGGCTTCCGCCGGATCGCGCAAATTGCCGGCGCCGTAGATGAAGTCGCGCAGCTTCTTCGCCGTGGCCGGATCGAACACGTCGCCGGTCTCCTCGAAGGCCTCGAAGGCGTCGGCGTCGAGCACCTCCGACCACATGTAGGAGTAATAGGCCGCCGCGTACCCGCCGCCGGAGAACAGATGCTGGAAGTGCGGCAGGCGGTGGCGCATGACGATCTCCGCCGGCATGGCGATGCGCTCCAGGTCGCGGCGCTCGAACTCGGTGACGTCGAGACCGCTCGGATCGGCGAGCCCATGGAGGTCGAGATCGACCAGCGCGCAAGATGTGTATTCCACCGTGGCGAAGCCCTGGTTGAAGGTGCGCGTGGCGAGCAGCTTGTCGAGCAGCGCCTGCGGCATCGGCTCGCCCGTGCGGCAGTGGCGCGCGTATTCGCGCAGGATCTCCGGCGCTTCCAGCCAGTGCTCGTAGAGCTGCGAGGGCAATTCGACGAAATCGCTCGGCACCGCGGTGCCGGCAAGCAGCGGATAGGTGACGTTGGACAACAGCCCGTGCAGGGCGTGACCGAACTCGTGGAACAAAGTGCGGGCGTCGTCGAACGACAGCAGCGCAGGCTCTCCGGCGGCCGGCTTGGCGAAGTTGCAGACGTTGAGGATGACCGGCGTCACCACGCCGTCGAGCTTTTCCTGGTCGCGCAGCGAGGTCTTCCAGGCGCCGCTGTGTTTCGACGCGCGCGCGTAATAATCACCGATGAACAGGCCGACCTCGCGGCCGTCGGCGTCCTCCACAGCCCAGGCGCGCGCGTCCTTGTGATAAAGCGGCACGTCGACGGCCGTGAAACTGAGACCGAACAGGCGGCGCGCGCACGCGAAGGCGGCGTCGATGATACGGTCGAGCTGGAAGTAGGGCTTGATCGCCGCTTCGTCCAAATCGAATTCGGCCTTGCGCCACTTCTCGGCGTAATAGCGCCAGTCCCACGGCTGAAGCGCAAAATTGCCGCCCTCCGCCGTGATCATTTCTTGCAGCGCATCGTGCTCGACCTGCGCTTTCGCCAGGGCGCGGGCCCAGACGTTTTCCAACAGGTCGCGGGCGGCCGCCGGCGTCTTCGCCATCTGATCGGCGAGCCGGTAGTCGGCGAAGGTCTCGTAGCCCAGGAGCCTGGCGCGCTCGGCGCGCAAGCTCACCATTTCCTTGATGATCTCGCGGTTGTCGGTCTTGCCGCCGTTCTCGCCGCGTTTTATCCAGGCCTGGAACACCTTCTCGCGCAGGTCGCGCCGCGCGGAGAATTGCAGGAAGCTCTCGCAGGAGGAACGCGAAAGCGTGATGGCGTATTTGCCGGGTGCCCCGCGCTCTTCCGCCGCGGCGCGTGCGGCATCGCGGGCGAAGTCGGGCAGGCCGGCCAGGTCGCCCTCCTCCAGCATCAGCGTATAGGATTTCTCGTCCGCCAGCACGTTCTGCCCGAACGAGGTGCCGAGGCTCGCCAGCCGTTCGTTGATTTCGGCCAAGCGCTCCTGCTGCGGCTTGTCGAGCGCTGCACCGGCGCGCACGAAGCGGGTGTGGTAGCGCTCGAGCACGCGGGCCTGCTCGGGTGTGAGGCCGAGAGCGTCGCGCCGCGCATGAAGATCGGCGATGCGCGCGAACAGCTTTCCGTTCAGATATTTCGCGTTGTTGTGACGGGCGAGTAGCGGCGACACGTCGCGCTCGATCGCCTCGATCTCGTCGCTGGTGTCGGCGCCGGCCAGCACCCAGAACAGACTGGACACGCGTTCGAGGTCGCGGCCGGAACGCTCCAGCGCGGCGATGGTGTTGTCGAACGTGGGCACCGCCGCGTCGGCAGCGATTGTCTCGATCTCGGCGCGGTGGGCGGCCAGGGCGGCATCGAAGGCCGGGCGGAACTGGGCGGGGCCGAAGGCCGCGAAGGGCGGTAGGCCGAACGGGCCGGTCCAGTCGGCAAGCAGCGGGTTTTGGGCGGCGGAAGCGGGATAGAGCTGGTTCATGGCGGACATCTAGCCATCAATGCGGGACTTGGCTAGCCGCGCAACGCCCGCAGCGCGTTGAAGATGACCAGGACGTCGATCACCTCCTGCAAGAGCGCGCCTTGCACCGGCGGCAGCAGGCCGAACGAGGCGGCGATCATGGCGGCGATGGACAGCCCCATGCCGGCGATGACACTTTGCAGAGCGATAAGGCGCGAGCGCCGCGCAATCAGAAGCGCCGGCAGCACGCGGTCGAGCTGATCGACCAGCAGCACCACGTCGGCGGCTTCCGCGCTGGCGGCGGCGCCCTTGGCGCCCATGGCCATGCCGATATCGGCGGCGGCAAGCGCCGGGGCGTCGTTGACGCCGTCGCCGATCATCATCACCGGGCCGTTCTTGCGTTCCGACAGCACCACCAGGATCTTCTGATCGGGGGTTAGCTCGGCGCGCACACTGTCGACCGGCAGCCCGGCGGTGACGAAGCGCGCCACGTCGCGGCGGTCGCCGGTCGCCAGCACGATGCGGCCGATGCCGAGGCCGCGCAGCGCGTGCAGGAGCTGCGCGGTTCCGGCGCGCAGCTCGTCGGACAGGATGATGACGCCGGCGGCCTTGCCATCGATGGCGACAGCGACGCCGATGGCGCCGGGCTGCCGGTCGTGGCTGAGCTTGCGCAGGGCCGCCTCGCCCACCTTGCTGGCGACGAAGCGGAAACCGCCGACCGCGACCGCATGGCTGTCGACGCGGCCGGTGAGGCCCTCGCCCGGCGTCTCCACCACCTCGCCGGGCACCGAGAGCTTAAGCCCGCGCGCGCGGGCGGCGGCGACGAGGGTCTGACCGATCATGTGCTTGGAGGCCTGATCGAGCGAGGCGGCGATGCGCAAGAGCTCGTCCTGCGCCACGCCCTCGGCGACGTAGCAGGCGACGACGCGCGCTTCGCCGCTGGTGAGCGTGCCGGTCTTGTCGATCACCATCGCGCGCACCTGGGCGAGCCGCTCGATCGCTTTGCCGCCCTTGATCAGGATACCGAGCTTGGCGGCGCGCGACAGGCCGGAGACGATGGCCACCGGCACCGCCAGGATGAGCGGACAGGGCGTCGCCACCACCAACACCGCCACGGCGCGGATCGGATCGGCGGTCAGCCCCCAGGCGGCGCCGGCCAGCGCCACGGTGACGGCCAGGAAGACGATGGCGTAGCGGTCGGCCAGCCGCGACATCGGCGCGCGCGAGGCCTGCGCCGCCTCCACCAGCCGCACGATGCCGGCATAAGTGCTCTCCTCGGCGCGCGCCGAGGCGGTGAGATCGAAGGCCTCACCGACATTGCTCGAGCCGCTCACGACGGCCTGGCCGGCCTGCCGCTGCACCGGCAAGGCCTCGCCGGTGAGCGCCGACTGGTCGAGCACCGCGACTCCGCGCGCCACGGTGCCGTCGACCGGCACCACGTCGCCCTGCCGCACCAGCAGGCGGTCGCCGGGCATTACCACCTCGAGCGCCACCTCCTCGAGCGCGCTGTCGCGATGGCGCAAAGCGGAGCGCGGCACCCGCGACAGCAGCGCGGTCATCTCGTGGCGGGCGCGGCGCTCGGCGAAGCTCTCCAGGAACTGGCCGCCGGCATACATCAGCGCCACGATGGCCGCGGCCAGCTCCTGCCCGACCAGCAGCGCCGCCGTCATCGACAGAGCGGCAATGATGTCGAGGCCGACATCGCCGCGCCGCAGGCTAGTCACGATCTCGGTGATGAGCGTCAGCAGCACGGGCAGGGTCACCGCCGCCCAGATCGCCTCCGGCCAGCGGGGGAGCCCGGCAAAGCTGGCGGCCAAGCCGGCGGCAAGCCCGGCGGCGGCCAGGCCGGCGAGGTAAGGGCGTGCGGCTTTAAGGCTGCGGGCGAGGTCCATGCCGTCTAGATGGCGCCATCGTGGCACCACCGCCATGCGCGAGATCAAAGCTTCCACTTCTTCCCTCCCCCGCGCGCGGCGGGGAGGGTACGCAAGCGCCGATGTGGAACAGTCCACCGTGCTACAGACTTGATTCAGCGGCCGGATTCGTGGAGATTGCCGGCATTCAAGGGGAGTTCAGCGCATGGCCCAGGGCCGCCGCATCGTCTGGCTTCACGTGCTCACCGTGCTCAGCGCCGCCATCCTGATCGGCGCCGAGGTGTTCGGCGCCGCCTTCGCCTCGTCCTGGGCGGTCGCTACCCTGTTCGGGCTCGGCTTCATCGGCCAGCGCATCCTCGACGGCCTGTTCGTGCTCTGCGGCGTCGCCGTTATGGCGCAGTTCATCCGCGCCGCGCACCGCATCGAGCCGTTCACGGCGCGCCGCTGAGCGCGGCTCGCGGCCAGTCTTCAACGAAGCGTTAAGAAAGTTTTTTCGTCGCGCGAACTAAATCTCTTGCAGCGCGCGAAAAATTTGTTATTTCACCTCTTGCCCAATTTCGCACGTGCCTGTGGCCGTGTGTCGGTCGGTAGGTAGCGGGACAAGAGGCCCGCCAGCCGCCTGGAGAGACAAGGCAAGCTCTCCAAGAAATCTGACCGGCAGCCGGAGGCGAAACCGGCGCACTCTGCTCTCAGCAGGGGACGCGGCTTAAAGCAACGACGATCGGGCTTCCTTGGTCTCTGCCGGCTTCCAAACCCGGCTCACCGAAGAGGCTTGCTCATCATTGCCGGCCGTGCGGACGGGTCGACCCCCTTCCTCACCTAGGCAGCATGGGCGGCTCTTAAGAGTGCCAGCGCCGGCGCGTCCCCAACGCGTGCCGCCGCCAGACTCGCGAGCGCCGCATCATTCTGGGGCCTGTCATAAGCCCTCGTAGCCGTGGGGAGTATGCGCCATGACGGAGCGCGTTCGCGATTTTCTGCGCAAGCAGCCCGGCGACGGCCCGCGCCTGGTTGTCGACCTCGACGTGGTCCGCGAGAACTACAACGCCTTCGCCAAAGCGCTGCCGGACACGCGCGTGTTCTATGCCGTGAAGGCTAACCCGGCGCCGGAGGTGCTGAGCCTGCTGGCGAGCCTCGGCTCGTGCTTCGACACCGCCTCGGTGGCCGAGATCGAGATGGTGCTGGCAGCCGGCGCCACCCCCGACCGCATCTCTTACGGCAACACCATCAAGAAGGAGCGCGACATCGCGCGCGCCTTCGAGCTCGGCGTCCGCCTCTATGCGGTCGACTGCCTGCCTGAAGTGGAGAAGGTCGCCCGTGCGGCGCCCGGATCGAAGGTGTTCTGCCGCATCCTGTCCGACTGTATGGGCGCCGAATGGCCGCTGTCGCGCAAGTTCGGCTGCGAGCCCGCCATGGCGGTGGACGTGCTGGAGCACGCGCTGCGGCACGGGCTGGAGCCGCACGGCGTCTCGTTCCATGTCGGCTCGCAACAGCGCAACCAGCACGCCTGGGACCGCGCGCTCGCTTCCGCCGCGGCGGTGTTCAAGGAGTGCGGCGAGCGCGGCATGAACCTGTCGATGGTCAATCTAGGCGGCGGCTTCCCGACCAAATACCTGAAGAACGTGCCGACCGTGAAGACCTACGGCAACGCCATCTTCCGCGCGCTGCGCAAGCACTTCGGCAACCGCATCCCGGAGACCATCATCGAGCCGGGCCGCGGCATGGTCGGCAATGCCGGCGTGATCGAGGCCGAGGTGGTGCTCGTCTCGCAGAAGAGCGAGGAAGACGACGTGCGCTGGGTCTATCTCGACATCGGCAAGTTCGGCGGCCTGGCCGAGACCATGGACGAGTCGATCCGCTATCCGATCCGCACCGCGCGCGACGGCGAGGATATGACACCCTGCGTGCTCGCAGGGCCGACCTGCGACTCGGCCGACGTGATGTACGAGCACGAGCCGTATCTCCTACCGGTCAGCCTGGCGATCGGCGACAAGGTACTGATCGAGGGCGCAGGCGCCTATACGGCGACCTATGCGTCGGTGGCGTTCAACGGCTTCCCGCCGCTGAAGACGTACCACATCTGACATCGCCGGGAGGCGGGCGCGCCTGCCTCCCCTTCCCCATTCGCTGAACTCATGCCGTCATCCTTCGAGGCTCGCCGCTAATGCGGCTTGCACCTCAGGGTGACGGTTCGAGCAAGAAGCGGACCGATGATCACCATCCGTCACGAACGAGCCAACGACATCGCCGCGCGCGAAGCGCTGCTGGACGAGGCCTTCGGCGAGGCCCGCCGGCGCAAGACCTCGGAGCGGTTGCGCGAGGGCCGGCTGCCGGCCGACGGGCTCTCGTTCATCGCCGCCGCGCGCGGCCGCGTGATCGGCACTGCGCGGCTGTGGCACGTCGCCTGCCCGAGCGGCCATGCCGCACTGCTGCTCGGGCCCGTCGCGGTGGCGAGCGACTGCCGCGGCTGCGGCATCGGCGCCGCGCTGGTGCGCCGGGCGCTGCGCGACGCGCGCAGGCTGGGCCACGGCGCGGTGCTGCTGGTGGGCGATGCGCCCTATTACGGCCGCTTCGGCTTCTCGGCCGCCAAGACGGGAAGCTTGCGCCTGCCCGGCCCCTACGAGCGCCACCGCCTGCTCGCGCGCGAGCTCGCGCCGCAGGCGCTTGACGGCGCGCGCGGGCTCATCTGCGCCAGCGGCGAGATGCTGCCGCAGCCGGCGATCGCAGCCGCCGCATAGGCCAGAGAGGGCAGAAAATCGTGGACGCGGCGCGGGTTTTTCGCGCCGCAAGCCTTCCGTCCATCCGCCGCCGCGGATATCACGCACACTTTGCCGGAGGAGCGCTATGACGAATTGGCCAGTGCATGCCCGCATCGACGGGCCCATCGTGATGATCGGCTTCGGCTCCATCGGCAAGGGCACGCTGCCGCTGATCGAGCGCCATTTCTCCTACGACAAGAGCCGCTTCGTGGTGATCGATCCGGACGACAAGGACCGCAAGCT
>JARRNI010000139.1:0-12235 GCA_037385125.1 Pseudolabrys sp. | reverse complement strand
GTGCCCTTGAACTCCTCGAAAATCACCTCGTCCATGCGGCTGCCGGTATCGATGAGCGCGGTGGCGATGATGGTGAGCGAGCCGCCCTCTTCGATATTACGCGCGGCGCCGAAGAAGCGCTTCGGCCGCTGCAAAGCGTTGGCGTCGACACCGCCGGTCAGCACCTTGCCGGACGACGGTACCACGGTGTTGTAGGCGCGGCCGAGGCGGGTGATCGAGTCGAGCAGGATCACCACGTCGCGCTCGTGCTCGACCAACCGCTTGGCCTTTTCGATCACCATCTCGGCGACCTGCACGTGGCGGGCAGCCGGCTCGTCGAAGGTCGAGGACACCACCTCGCCCTTCACCGACCGCTGCATGTCGGTGACTTCTTCCGGCCGCTCGTCGATTAGCAGCACGATGAGATAACACTCTGGATGATTGGCGGTGATGGCGTGGGCGATGTTCTGCAAGAGCACCGTCTTACCGGTACGCGGCGGCGAAACGATCAGCGCGCGCTGCCCTTTGCCGATCGGCGCGACGATGTCGATGACCCGGGCCGAGTAGTCCTTCTTGGTCGGATCTTCGTGTTCCATGCGCAGCCGCTCGTTCGGATAAAGCGGCGTCAGATTGTCGAAGTTGATCTTGTGGCGCGCCTTCTCGGGGTCCTCGAAGTTTATCGTATTGACCTTGAGCAGCGCGAAATACCGCTCGCCTTCTTTGGGCGAGCGGATATGGCCCTCGACCGTATCGCCGGTGCGCAGGCCGAAACGGCGAATCTGCGAGGGCGAAACGTAGATGTCGTCGGGACCCGACAGGTAGTTCGATTCCGGTGAGCGCAGGAAGCCGAAACCGTCGGGCAGCACTTCGACGACGCCCTCGCCGACGATGTCGACCTCCTGGGTGGCGAGCTGCTTGAGGATGGCGAACATCAGCTCCTGCTTGCGCAGCGTGCTGGCGTTCTCGACATTGTGCTCTTCCGCGAAGGAAAGCAGGTCGGCCGGGGCTTTGGATTTGAGGTCTTGGAGCTTCATTTCCCGCATGCGGGTTAGTCCTGTTGGGTAGATAGACCGGCGGCGTGTTCCGAAAGCGAAAAACCGACGCTGGCGCGAAACGAGAGGTAAAGAGGCCGCAGGTCTGGAGAGGCTGTTTGGGGAGATATCCCGGAACCCGATGCTGCGATCGGACCCGTACGCTCTAGGCCCGGAACGCGACTGCATCCGCCTGCGTTCGGTGAGATGCGATCAAGATAAGTTGAGCTGCTGCTTCGCGCAAGAGGCGACTTCGCCGCTTGTGCAAGGGCAGGGCGCTTTTCCCGCGGCCGCTCCCGAACGGCGCGCGAGGTGGACCTCTTTGGGAGAAGCGGGCGGCGAGCCCGCCAAACCAGCCGTGACGCCAACGAGCTAGAACGGCTTCACGGTCGCCATAATCACGATAACAATCAACAGGGCCGTCGGTATCTCATTGGCAATACGATAGAATTTCGGCGAGCGCGGGTTGCGGTCGAGCGCGAAGTCGTGGCTCCAGTGGCTGAAAAGGCCGTGCAGGATGGTCATCACCAGCACCAGACCGATCTTGATGTGGAACCAGGCGGCACCGAGCCAGCCGCCTTCCAGCACCAGCACAATGCCCAACAGCCAGGTAACGATCATGGCTGGGGTCATGATGTAGCGCAGCAGTCGGTGCTCCATGGTCTTGAAGGTCTCGGACTGCTCCGAGCCGGTTTTGGCGCCGGCGTGGTAGACGAACAAGCGCGGCAGATAGAGCATGCCAGCCATCCAGGCGATTACCGCGATGATATGGAAGGCGAGGATCCAGTGGTACATAGCGTAACCGCGCGAACCGCACGAGATGTCATCGCCCGCGAAGGCGGGCGATCCAGTAACTCCTGACTCGCGAAAAATCGCAAGGGTTGTCGCGTACTGGATGCCCCGCCTGCGCGCGGCATGACAGGCCGGGACTTGGTGCGCCGCGTCCTTTCCACCAAGCCGCCATCATCGCCTTACCCGCTTCAGCATCTGCTCGACATGCGCCACCGGCGTCTGCGGCAGGATGCCGTGACCGAGGTTGAAGATCAGCGGGCCTTGCCCGAGCTTATCGAGCACATCATCCACCTCGCGGTCGAGCGCCTCGCCGCCGGCAAGCAGGATCTGCGGGTCGACATTGCCCTGCACCGGCACAAAGCTCTGGATTTGGTCGCGCGCAAAGACGCGGTCGATCTCGTTGCCGAGGCTGACGGCAGTCACCTTGGTTTCCTTGACGTAGCGCGGAATATTGCGGCCGGCGCCGCGCGGAAAACCGATCACCTTGGCGCCCGGCTTTTTCGCACGCAACCTAGCAACGAGCTCGCGGGTCGGCTGCACACACCAGCGCTCGAAATCCTCTCGCGGCAATGAGCCGGCCCAGGTATCGAAAATCTGCACCACCTCGGCGCCCGCATCCAATTGCTTTGCCAGATATTCCACCGAGGCCTCGACCAGGCAATCGATCAGATGCTGGAAAGCCTGCGGCTCGGCTGCGGCCAATATCTTCGCCGGCGCCTGGTCTGGCGTGCCGCGGCCAGCGACCATGTAGGTCGCAACCGTCCACGGCGCACCGCAAAAGCCGATAAAGGTAGTCTGCGCCGGTAGCCCCTCTTTCACACGGTGCACCGTCTCATAGATCGGCGCCAGGAGGTTCGCATCGGCGCCCCACTCCACAGACCGCAAGGCCCGCGCGTCGCTCAATGGCTCGAGCCGCGGCCCTTCCCCCTCGACGAACCAGAGCTTGCGGCCGAGCGCCAATGGGATCACCAGGATGTCGGAAAACAGGATGGCGGCGTCAAAGCCGAAACGACGGACCGGTTGCAGGGTCACCTCGGCAGCCAGTTCGGGATCAAAGCACAGGTTGAGGAAACCGCCAGCCTTGGCGCGCACCGCGCGGTATTCCGGCAGGTAGCGGCCAGCCTGCCGCATCATCCAAATCGCTGGAACGCGCAACCGCTGTCTCGCTAGCACGACGAGCAGCGGCTTTGTCCCCATGTCCGCGCTTTGAACGCCTTCTTCCATAAATTCTATAAGAATCTCTGTAGTGGTTGTTAGTGCGTGGATTAGACTCATGCCTGTTGATCAACAGTCTGTCCACCGAGCCCGCCGGCGGGATTCAGAATCGCGCGCTTTTAAGGGGCGTGCGGTCCACATCCACACCGGCGGATTCATCGCCTTTTCGACGGGCTGTCCAGAGGTTTCCCCAAGCGGCCGTCCACATGGGCCGGAAGCCGTGTTAGGGCGGGCGAGTCTGCGTCCCGCGGGCAGCCGTGTGGACGGTAAATGCAAGGTCCGCGCGGGCGGCTTGCGCCGGACGCCAAGACATGGCCTTCTCCTCTCCTGTCCACAGGGCCTCCCGCCGCTATCCCGATGGCCGACACCGGTTATTTCCATCTTCATCTGGTCTCTGACGCGACCGGCGAGACCCTGATTACGGTGGCGCGGGCGGCAGCGGCGCAATATGCCAGTGTCTCGCCGGTCGAGCACCTCTATCCGATGGTGCGCTCGAAGAAGCAGCTCGACCATGTGTTGGCGGAGATCGCCGAGTCGCCCGGACTGGTGCTTTCTACGCTGTTGGAGGAGGATCTGATCCAGGCGCAGGAAATCCAGAGCCGCGAGCTCGGACAGCCCAGCATGTCGGTGCTGGTGCCGATCCGGAGCGAGTTCGAGACCAACGCCTGTTCGAGTCCTATCTCGGTACCGAGACCGTGCACCGCGCCGGCGCCCAGCACGTGCTCAATGCCGAATATTTCCAGCGCATCGAGGCGCTCAACTATTCGATGATTCATGATGACGGCCAGCATCCGGAAGGGCTGGAGGACGCTGACGTGGTGTTGGTGGGTGTGTCGCGTACTTCCAAGACGCCGACTTCGATCTATCTCGCCAACCGCGGCATCAAGACCGGCAATGTCCCGCTGGTGCCGGGGGTACCGCTGGCGCCGCAGGTCGAGAAGCTCAAGGCGCCGCTGGTGGTGGGGCTCTACGCGAGTCCTGAGCGCATCGTACAGATCCGCGAGAACCGGCTGTTGGGTTTGCGCGCGCACCGCGACGGCGACCAGTATATCGACAAGAAGGCGGTGGCCGAGGAGGTGGCCTTTTCGCGCAAGCTGTGCGCCAAGCATAACTGGCCGTCAATCGACGTGACGCGCCGCTCGATCGAGGAGACCGCGGCGGCGGTGATGCGGCTGCTGACCGAGCGCCGCCGCGCGCCGGCGACGTAGCGTGTGACCCGAAAAGTGGGAAACAGCTTTCGGCCGCGATCACGCGCGAACTAAGGGACCCTTATGCCTCTCTGGCTCGCCGACTACCCGCTGGTCTTGGCCTCGCGTAGCGAGGTGCGCGGCAAAATGCTGGCCGCTTGTGGCCTGCGCTTCGCGACGCGGCCGGCGACGATCGACGAGCGCGCGGTGGAAGCGCAAGCGGGCGCGCAAGACGCGGCCGCGGCAGCGCGGCTCTTGGCGCGCGCCAAGGCGGAGAACGTGGCGGCCGCATTGTCCGGCCGGCTGGTGCTGGGCGCCGACCAGACCATGGCGCGCGCGGGCGAGCGCTTCAGCAAGCCGGGCGACCGTGCCGCGGCCGCGCATCAATTGCGGGAACTGCGCGGGCGCACCCATGAGCTCCATTCCGCGTTGGCGCTGGTGCACGACGGCGAGCTGCTGTTCGAGCTGGTCGACACCGCACGGCTGACCATGCGCGATTTTTCCGACCGTTTTCTCGAGACCTATCTCGATCTGGTAGGCGGCGCGGCGCTTTCGAGCGTCGGCGGCTATCAGCTTGAAGGCATCGGCGTGCATTTGTTCGAACGGGTGGAAGGCGACTATTTCACCATTCTCGGCCTGCCACTGCTGCCGCTCTTGGATTTCCTACGGTGCAAGGGCTTCGTGGCGGGGTGACGGCGCCTGGGACACGAAAGATCAGCATGTTTATCCTCGCTCTCACCGGTTCGCTCGGCATGGGCAAGTCCACCACGGCGAAGATGTTCGCCGAGGAAGGCGTGCCGGTGCACGATGCCGACGCTGCGGTGCATGCGCTCTACGAGGGCGAAGCGGCGCCGTTGATCGAGGCGGCGTTTCCCGGCACCACCGAAAACGGCAAGGTCGACCGCGACAAGCTCGGCAAGCGCGTGCTGGGCGACGAAGTCGCTATCAGAAAGCTGGAGGCCGTCGTGCACCCGCTGGTGCGCAAGGCGGAGGAGCGCTTCCTGAGGGAAGCTGAGCGTGCCGGTGCTTCTGTGGCGGTGCTCGACATACCGCTGCTGTTCGAGACTGGCGGAGAAAAACGCTGCGACGCGGTGGTGGTCGTTTCTGCGCCGGCGGAGGTGCAGCGCGCCCGTGCCTTCGAGCGGCCGGGGATGAGCGAGGAGAAATTTCGCGCTATCCTCGCCAACCAGGTGCCCGACGCCGAAAAATGTGCGCGCGCCGATTTCATCGTGGATAGCGGGCACGGCTTCAAGCGCGCGCGCGCCCAGGTGCGTGATATACTCGAGCGGGTGCGTAATATGCCGAAACGGCAGCGAAATTGATTCGTCGTCAGTCGGGAAAACCATGCGCGAGATCGTCCTCGATACTGAAACCACCGGTCTCGATGCTGCCCAAGGCCACCGCCTGGTCGAGCTCGGCTGCATCGAACTGGTCAACCGCTTTCCGACCGGCGCCACCTTCCACGCCTATCTCAACCCCGAGCGCGACGTGCCGGCAGAAGCCGCCGCCATCCACGGCTTAACCACGGATTTTCTTAAGGACAAGCCGCTGTTCGCCGACGTTGCCGACGACTTCCTCGCCTTCATCGGCGACGAGGCGCCGCTGATCATTCACAACGCCTCGTTCGATCACGGCTTCCTGTGCGCCGAGCTCAAGCGGCTTAAGCGCACTCTGATCGCGCGCGAGCGGCTGGTCGATACGCTGATGCTGGCGCGCCGAAAGCATCCGGCCGGCCCCAACCGGCTCGACGATCTGTGCGCGCGCTACGGTATCGACAATTCGCGCCGCACCAAGCACGGCGCGCTGCTCGACGCCGAAATTCTGGCCGAAGTCTATGTGGAGCTGATCGGCGCGCGCCAGGCGCAGCTTGGCTTGGCCGAGGTGGGATGGCGCGCGATGAACGGCGTTGCGGCGGGCGCGTTGCGGCCGCGGCCGGTGCCGCTCAGCCCGCGCGTGAGCGACGAAGAACGCGCGGCGCACCGCGAGTTTGTCGCGAGGCTGGGCGATGGCGCGCTATGGCTCGGCTATCTGCCGGGCGGCGGTTCTTGACAGCCGTGCCCCTGCGATGGCGGCCGCATGTCGTGGCGCGGATTATGCCTGCGGCTGTTCGCCGGGCGACATCTGGGCCATCCGCTGGCGGTACAATGCGGCGAAATCGACCGGCTCGAGTAGCAGCGGCGGGAAGCCGCCATTGCGCACGGTGGTCGAGACGATCTCGCGCGCATAGGGGAACAGAAGGCGCGGGCATTCGATCAGTACCAGAGCGGTCATGCTTTCGGGCGGCACATTGCCGAAGCGGAACAAGCCGGCGAAATCAAGCTCGAGGTTGAACATCACCTCGCCGCCGCTTTCCGCCTTGGTCTCGAGGCGCAAGGTCACCTCGAAGTCGGTATCCGACAGCGGCTTGCCTTCGACATTGATCTGGATGTTGATCTGCGGCTGCTGGCTGGCGGCCATCAGCGAGCGCGGCGCGTTCGGATTTTCGAACGACAGATCCTTGATGTACTGCGCCACCACACTGAGTTGCGGCTCCTGCGGCGGCTGCTGTTCGCCGAGCCCCGTGAAGGGGCCGTCATCGCTGATGCTCATGAACTCTCCCTTGCGCCGCCACATCGTGCCCACGCCGGCTGGCTAACACAGCGGTTTCGGGCCAACAAGATTTGCGCCGCGCGGGGCGGGCGCCCGGTCCGTTCGGACCGCGGCTCAAGGCGTGTCCCGCTTGCGGTCGTCGCGGCGGTGCGGCAATTCCGGGTCGGGCACCTGGTGCCACTCGTTGGGCGGTAGGTCGACTACCCCGTCGGCGCGAGCGGGCGGGCCCCCGCGTCGAAGGGCCGCGCCCACGAGCTGCCGCAGCGGCGCCGCGAGCAGCAGGATGCCCAGGGAGTCCGTGATAAACCTTGGAATAAGCAGGAGAATTCCCGCCACGAGTATGAAGCCGCCGACGCTGTCGGCCTGTAGGGCGGTAAAGCGGCCCTCGCCCAGCGCCATCCGCACGCGGGCGATGTGGCTGCCGCCGGCATGGCGCAGGATCAGGACGCCGGTAAACGAGGTGACCCCGACTAGCACCAGCGCTGCCAGAACGCCGATCTGGGCGGCGACCGCGACAAACGCTGCCAATTCCATGGCCGGCAACGCCAGTACGGCGAACAGCAACCATTTTGCCACATTCACCGGTGTTTCTGCTCTCGTTGACGGTGCATATTCTTCCCGAGTTCTTCCCGAGCCGGAAGCGGTAACCGCATCGGGGTCATGGGCCGGGTATGGTTGGCGGCGGCGTTTCGATCGTCTAAGCTTTGCAAAGCGGCTCGAAAAGCGCCGAAAGGCCGGCGCCAACCTATGGATCGGCGTGCCCGGCGACTTACATATGGCACGGGAGGGCTGGCCGCCATGTTTCGGCCGCCGGCCGTGACCGATCTGCCGCACGGTTTTTGAAAGCATGCGCGACGTGTTCGACATATACACCATCATATTCCTGGCGCTTGCGGTGTTCATCTTCCTGCGCCTGCGCAGTGTGCTGGGCCAGCGCACGGGGCGGGAACGCCCGCCCTACGATCCCTATTCCGCGCGCGAGCCGGCGCGTCCGGCGCCGGAGAACAACGTCGTCGCCATGCCCAAGCGCCCGACCGAAACAGGCACGGTAGTGCCGGCCGAGCCGGTGGCGCCGGGCGAGCGCTGGAAGGGTGTGGCGGAGCCGGGCTCGGCGCTGGCCGCCGGCCTCGACGCCATCGTCGGCGCCGACGGAAGCTTCGATCCGCAGCACTTCATCGCCGGTGCCCGCAGCGCCTACGAGATGATCGTCAGCGCCTATGCCGCCGGCGACCGCCGCACGCTTAAGAGCTTGTTAGCGCGTGAGGTCTATGACGGGTTCGAAGCTGCCATCAGTGAGCGTGAGAAGCGGGGCGAGACGGTCGAGAATCGTTTCGTCTCCATAGACGACTCCGATATCACCGGCGCGGAGATGCGCGACAAGACGGCCCAGCTCACGGTGAAGTTCCAGTCAAAGCTGGTATCGGCGACGCGCGACAAGAACGGCAATGTGGTCGACGGCAACGCCGAAAGGGTGGCCGACGTGACCGACGTGTGGACTTTCGCGCGTGATACCTCGTCGCGTGATCCGAACTGGAAACTCGTGGCCACAGAAGCCGGACAATAAACAAGATGATGCTATCACCGTTTCGCACTCTCGCCGGTGCCGGGCTCGCGCTCTGCACGATCGCGGCCGCCGCAACGCCGGCGCACAGCCACAGTGTCTTGCACTTCCGTCACGTCAAAATGCAGGCACTGAGCTTCGACGCGCTCCAGGGCTGGAAGAAGGACAACCTGGCTACCGCCTTCCAGGCCTATCTGAAAAGCTGCGGCGCCATCAGACACGTAAGCAAGTCCACGCGCAGACGGCGGCCGTTCTACAGCGGCCTCTACAATGCCTGCATGAACGCGTTCAATATGGGTACGGCCGACCGCCAGAGCGCGCGCAAATTCTTCGAGGCCAATTTCAAGCCGGTGCGCATCACGGCCAACCAGACCATCGGCTACTATAGCGGCACCGGCGGCTTCTACACCGGCTACTGGGAACTGCAGGTCAAGGGTTCGCGCAAGAAGACCGACGAATTCACCGTGCCGCTCTACCGCACGCCGAGGAGCGGCAGGCTGCGGCATCTCGATCGCTCGTCCATCGCCGCCGGCGCGCTGAAAGGCAAGGGCCTGGTGATCTGCTGGATCAAGGACCCGATCGACGCATTTTTCGCCGAGATTCAGGGCTCGATCCGCGTCAAGCTCGATGACGGCAAGCTGCTGCGCCTGAACTACGATTCCAGCAACGGCAGGCACTATACGCCGGTCGGCAAGATCCTCATCGACCGCGGCGTCTATACGCCGCAGGAAATGTCGATGGCCAAGATTCGCGAGTACATGACCGAGCATCCGAAAGAGGGCCGCGCGCTGCGCATGGAGAACCATTCCTTCGTGTTCTTCAAGGAGACGCAGCTCAAGGCGGACCAGGAGCCGGTCGGCGCGGAGGGCGTTCCACTCACAGCCGGGCGCTCGCTGGCGGTCGACTACAAACATCATGTTTACGGCACGCCGATCTGGATCGACGCCAGGTTTCCGCTCAAGAGCACGGCGCCGGAAGACAAGTTCCAGCATCTGATGTTCGCGCAGGATACCGGCGGCGCAATCCGTGGCGTCGCGCGTGCCGACATCTATTTCGGCCACCGCGAAGGCATCGGCTTAATTGCCGGCCGCATCAAGCAGTTCGGCAAGTTCGTCATGCTGGTGCCGAAGGACCTGGCGGTTGAGACCAGCAAACCGGGCGGCGTGCCGTTGCCGCCGGCGCGGCCGAAGGCGATCGCCGTGCAGGAAGCCATGGCCGGCGGACACGATGCGGGGTCTGCCGCGCTGTCTGCCAAGGCAATCAAATTGGCGCCGGTGCCCAACTCTATGCCCCTGCCCAAGCCGCGCCCGTGAGCCGGGCCCGGCGCCATGAGCTCGCGCGACCGCAGCCGGCGCCGCGTTCTCAGCCGGGACGAGCGCGTGCTGTGGCAAAACTTCACCCGTTCGATCGAACCGCTGCGCGCCAGCACGCTGGTCGCGCCCGAGGCTGAGCAAGAAGACGGCGCGCCGCCGGCTGCTGCTGTGCCATCCGCGGCGCCATCCGCCAAACGCATGGCGCGTCCTTTGCCTGAGCCGGCCGCCGCCGAGGCTCGGGTCGCGCCGCCGACGCTGGCGCCGCTCGGCCGCCGCCTACGCCAGCGGGTGGCGCGCGGCAGGGAGGTAATCGATGCGCGGATTGATCTGCACGGGCTCACGCAGGCGCAGGCGCATTCCGCGCTGCTGCATTTCCTGCGCGAGGCCAGCGCGCGCGACAAGCGCCTGGTGCTGGTGATCACCGGTAAAGGCTCGCGAACCGCGGGAGCGCGCGGCGACGGTAAGCCGGGCGTGTTGAAGCGCCAGGTGCCGCAATGGCTGGGTCTTCCCGAGTTTCGCAAGTTAGTGATCGGATTCGAGGACGCGCATATCGCCCATGGCGGCGAGGGCGCGATTTATGTGAGGATACGCAAATCCAAAGGCCGTTAAGGCGGCATCGTGTCGTTCGTGCGTCGAGAGGTGAGAGCCCATGTCCAGCAACAGGTCCAGCAAGCCGGCATCCGACACTAAGGCCGAGAAAGCCAAGGCGAAGAAGGAGCACAAGCCGGACAAAGAAGCCCTTGAGCGCGAATTGGAAGAGGGGCTGGAAGAGACCTTCCCCGCTTCCGACCCGGTGGCGGTGACCGAGCCAGGGGGGGACGACGACTGCGAGGACGACGGCGAGAAATAACGCGGGGCGGAGAAGTCACTCCAAGGCCGGCTTGGCGCCGCAGGCGGGCGGCGCCAACGGCTGGGCGCGGATGATGGCGCGCGCCCGCGCCAGGCTTAGTTCGATGTCGAGAAACTCCAGATCGATGGCGGAACGGGGATCATCTTTGCCGGCTCGCGGCCGTAATCGGCCGATGCGGGGTGTGCCGCCGGCTTCGCTGTGCGTTTCGAGGATTTGAGCATCTGATTACCTCCGCCGAGGCGCAGCGAAAATTTTAATTGGTGCGTCCCGCAACCATCAGCATACGCACGCTATGATTGCTATCAAACTTTTTTATCGTCATTTAGTCACATATGTGGTGCGCTACATAAGGCGCTGTAAAAGCTCATTATTTTTCTTTACTTGGCTTGCACGACTCGGCCAGAAGCAGAGTCAGGTCGAGCGGATCCTCCCGTAAACGGCGAGCGAGGTGGCGTAGGGTGGCGCGCGCGGTCTTTGCCGGCAGCGGCAACAGCGCCTCGCCGCCCGCGGACGGCGAGCCCTTAGAGAATGAAGCGGCTCAGGTCGGTATTCTTGGCCAGATCGCCGATGTTCTTCTGCACGAAATCGGCGTCGACCTTCACCGTCTCGCCGTGGCGGTCGGCGGCGGAGAAGGAGACCTCGTCGAGCACCCGCTCCATTACGGTCTGCAGGCGGCGCGCGCCGATGTTCTCCACCGAAGCGTTCACCGACACCGCGATGTCGGCGATGGCGTCGACCGCGTCCTCGGAAAATTCCAGCGTCATGCCTTCGGTCGCCATCAGCGCCACATATTGCTTGATCAACGACGCTTCCGGCTCGGTGAGGATGCGGCGGAAGTCGTCGCGTGTGAGCGCAGCCAGCTCGACGCGGATCGGTAGGCGGCCCTGCAATTCCGGTAACAGGTCGGACGGCTTCGAGATATGGAAGGCGCCCGAGGCGATGAACAGCACATGATCGGTCTTCACCGGCCCGTGCTTGGTATTGACCGTGGTGCCCTCGATCAGCGGCAACAGATCGCGCTGCACGCCCTCGCGCGAGACGTCGCCGGCCGCGCGGCCTTCGCGCGCGCAGATCTTGTCGATCTCGTCGAGGAACACGATGCCGTTCTGCTCGACCACGCGGATGGCTTCCTGGGTGAGCTGATCCGTGTCGAGCAGCTTGTCGGATTCCTCGGTGACCAGGATGTCGTGCGACTCCTCGACGGTGACGCGGCGTGTCTTGGTGCGGCCGCCGCCCAGCTTGCCGAAAATGTCGCCGATGGAGATGGCGCCCATCTGCGCGCCGGGCATGCCGGGAATGTCGAACATGGACATGCCGCCGGGCCCGGCCTGCACCTCGATCTCGATCTCCTTGTCGTTGATCTCACCGTCGCGCAGCTTCTTGCGGAAGCTTTCGCGGGTGGCGGCGCTAGCGCCGGGACCGACCAGCGCGTCGAGCACGCGCTCTTCGGCGTTGAGCTCGGCCTTGGCCTGCACGTCCTTGCGCTTCTTCTCGCGGGTGAGCGCGATGGAGATTTCGACGAGGTCGCGTACGATCTGCTCGACGTCGCGGCCGACATAGCCGACCTCGGTGAACTTGGTGGCTTCCACTTTCAGGAAGGGCGCGCCGGCGAGCCGCGCCAGCCGGCGCGAAATCTCGGTCTTGCCGACGCCGGTCGGGCCGATCATCAGGATGTTTTTCGGCAGCACTTCCTCGCGCAATTTGTCGTCGAGCTGCAG
>JARRNI010000138.1:0-10001 GCA_037385125.1 Pseudolabrys sp. | reverse complement strand
CATTTCCCAATTCCGCTGATCTTCCTGGTGGTAGTGATTGCCTATCCGCAGGTGTTCCAGATTCCGATCGAGCGCGCCGCGATCTACACCACCGGCCTGCTGATCGGTTTCAGCATGTTCTTCGGCTATCGCGGCCACCGCGTGAGCGCGCGCGAGATGGTGCGCGCGGTGCTCGACACCGGCCGCGCGGCGCTCGATATCGTGCTGATCGGCGCCGCCGCCGGCATGGTGGTGGGTGCGCTCAGCGTATCCGGCATCTCCTTTGGGTTGACGCTGCAGCTCATTACGCTGAGTGGGCACAGCCTGGTCATCCTGCTGATCCTGACCGCGATCACCAGCATCATCCTCGGCATGGGCATGCCGACGGTCAGTGTCTACGTGCTGACCGCGACCTTGCTGGCGCCGTCGCTGATCAAGCTCGGCGTCTGGCCGATGGCCGCGCACATGTACGTGATGTATTTCGGCATGCTGAGCATGATCACGCCGCCGGTGGCGATCGCGGCTTACGCCGCCGCCAACATCGCGCGCACCTCCGGCTGGACCACCGGCTGGAACGCGGTGCTCGTAGGCTGGAGCACGTTCTTCATTCCAATCCTGTTCGTGTGGGAGCCCGGCCTGCTGATGCACGGCAACGCCGGATTGATCGCCTGGAACCTCTTTCGCAACCTGTTCGGCATCTTCATGGGCACGGCGGCCCTCGTCGGCTTCGCTTGCGGGCTCTTATCGACGCCGATGCGGATTGCCTTCGGTGTGGCGGCGCTGACGATCCTGCTCCCGGCGCACGCCTTCGACGGCGCCGAGGTGCTGGATTGGATCGGGCTCGGCGGTTCGGTGGCGCTGTTGGGCTTCAACTACATGCAGGCGCGGGGCCAAAAGCAAACGGCCCCGCAGGTGGCGGGGCCGTGATGCCTTTCACCGTCACCCTGAGGTGCGAGGTGCGCCTTCGGCGCGCACCTCAGCGTGACGGGTCTTTGCAGATCAAAAAAGGGGTGTCTCACCTCACATGAAATTCGCGCATTTTTCGCACATCTGGAACAAACCGAGCCTCACCCCGCACCAGCGCTATGAGCAGCTCTGGCGCGAGCTCATGCTCTGCGACGACCTCGGCTTCGACTATTCGTTCTGTGTCGAGCACCACTTCCGTCCGGACGAGAGCTGGATGTCGTCGCCGGCGCTCTACGCGGTCGGCGCCGGCGCTCGCACCAAGCGGCTCCGGGTCGGGCCCATGGGCTTCATCGTGCCGCTCTATCATCCGTTGCGGCTCGTCGAGGAGATCGCCATCGTCGACCAGATGCTAGACGGGCGCATGGAATGCGGTCTGGTGCCGGGCATCAGCGCCGACTACTTCAAGCCGTTCGGCATCGACTACAATTTCCGCAAATCGCCGACCATCGAGTTCGTCGATTATCTCAAGGCGGCGTATGACGAGACCCAGCCATTAGCCGGTGCAGAAACCGCATCCGCCTCTGTGGATGATGAGCCGCGATCCGCGCACCCTCGAATTTTGCGCCGAACAGGGCATCAACCCCGGCTACTTCCTGGTCTATCCGCGCGCTGACGCTGCGCCGCGCTACCGCAAGTTCCTGGAGAATTGGCGAAGGGCCGGCTGGCAGCGCAAGCCCTACATCGCCTATAGCACGGTGATCTATGTCGACGAGAGCGACGACAAGGCGATCGACGTGGCGCTCAAACGGGCCTCGCGTGCCTACGAGGGCTTCCTGGCGCGGCCGCAGCCGGGCAATACGTTCGAAAGCCGCGTCGCCGAATTCGCCAAGAAGTTCATCGGCCGCGGCGAGCCCGGCGCTTCCGAGATCATGATGAACCTGTTCGATCCCGATTATCTGATGGAGAACGACCTGGTCTATATCGGCTCGCCCGAGACAGTGGCCGAGAAGATCCGCGCGAGCGCAGAGAGTGGCGTGTTCAACGTCTTCATGGGCGAATTCAATTTCAGCGATCTGCCGGAAGATGACCTGCTGCGATCTATCCGTCTGTTCGGCGAACGGGTGATGCCGGCGTTGCGCGATTACGAGCCGTTCTGACCGATCAGCGGACAACGCTTGGACGTGGACGAGTGCCGCGTCTTCACGACCGACTGCTCAACGGTGAGATCTTCTACACACTACGAGAAGCCCAGATCGTCATCGAGAGCTGGCGCCGTTATAACGCCGTGCGGCCTCACGCCTCACTCGACTACAAACCAGGGAATTCGGCGCGTTCGGGCCATGGATCGATTTTTATACTTGAGATGACTAGCTAGCTAGTCGTGACCGGGCGTCTTAGGCGCTCCACCTTTGGTGTCCCAGTTCGCGACTTTTGCAACGTCCTCAATACCTTGTTCGTTCTGATTTCTATCTTCCTTAGTAAGTCAAAATTCGTTGGCGTGCTGACGAAGCCACACGTTCAAAACTTGTTTAACCGATCGACCACGTCTCAATTCGCAATCCGCAGATACCGCTTTCCATCCTTTGATAGCAGCGGCGAGCTTAGGTGAATAGTTTGGATGAGCATCGGAGAGATAATCCGGTCTGGGTGGTTTGAAAAAGAACCCTGTCGCAATGCCTTTGGACTTTATCCACGCCTTGAGATTCTCGACTTCAATTGTCGTCGCATGCTAGCTGACCTGTGTCTCGTCTTCTCCCGTGTATCCAATCTTTGCGGATAGGCGTTTTGCGAAATGGCGTTGACTAGCGCGGTGACCACCGCGTCGTAGCCAGCCGGCCGCTTCTGGGGCGAGTTACCATCTACGTAGTCTTGAAGTTGCGACGGGTCCTCTCCGACGATCAGAAGAGCCGCCTGAACCACGGAGACTTCGTCGCAAAGGCGACAATAGTTGAGGTGACGCAGCAGCACGCGCTACTGGGTGCGTTTTTGTTCATGGTTCCGTCAATCATCTTGTCGCGTTTTGCAACACCCACCGCGGCCGACATGAGCACGGCGGGGGCGGAGGGTCGCCATGCGCCGCGCGAAGCGGCCGCAACCAAATTAGCGAAATTCATGCCGCAGTCCGCACCACACGGGTTCTTGTCCTCATCGTTCGAGTATGTAACTCGTCCTCAAGGCGCCTGAGCGTTTCCTCGGCTTTGTTGGCCCGTTCTTCACATGCGGCTGCTCTCCACTCGGCGGCAGCCAACAATTTTTTCTTCGATCTTCCGTATTTGGATGTCGACCTGATGCTGCTGGTCGCGGTATCGCGTTATTTCCGCCTCGGCCGCGCATTTTGCCAATTCAACTGACCGGGCGACAGCGGCACTCGCTGGATCTTCTTTTGCGCTGGGTAGATATCTGCAAATCTGTTTGGCCACAGTTGGCGTGATCTCGAACGGGCCATAGCGGCGTAGCAATGCTTCCCAGCTGCAATGAATTTTTCTGGACAGAAAAAATCATTCGATTTGCCGAGGCCACATTGCGGTCATCGACAGCCGCCAAGTGATGCCCGCGCGTCCGCTTTACCCCCGAGAGCGGACTTGCTCACCAGCCATGGCGTGCAGTGCCCGGGACAGATCGTGGGCGATGCGTTTCCAATCGTAATTCGCAACGGCTACCTCGCGCAGCGCGCTACGATACGACCCATTCAGCCCGAGGGCGCCGACGATATTCGCGGCAATATCATCAACTAGGTGCTTGGGATCGCGCCTAAGCCTCATGTACCGCCCCTGCTGGGGATCGAGAGCCGATGCCGCGATATCGATATTCGCACCCATCCCGGCGAAATAGGTGCCAATAGGATAGCAACCCGAAGCCATTGCTTCGATAAGCACGAGCGGTCCCGCTTCAGCGACGATCGAGGGAAATACGGCGACGTCGCAGCAAGGGTATAGATGGCAGAGCGCATTGTGCTCGAGATGCCCTGTGAACACGACGTGCCCAGGGTCGAGCAGTTGGCTCGCGGCGTCGAACCAGGCATCTAGCCGTCCCTCTCGATCGAGCCGGTCGAAATACAGAGTGACCGGAAGGAACGGAACCTGGCTCTCCCCTTCGAGGGCGTCGCCCCATTCCATTAAATGCCGGCACAGTCGGCGCTGGCCGCGCGCCATCGCGACCAGGAAGGCCTCCAGCAGCTCGCGGAGCCGACCGCGACCCACCACCAGTAGACGGGCATGTGGGCTCGACTGGAGCACGACCGGAAAGGCAGCCATGAGCGCCGGCACGCCCTTAAAACCGATCAGGTTGCCGACGTACGCAACCACTCTGTCCCGGCCCCAGTCGATCCATTGCAGCTTCGCTTCGGTATCCTCATCGGGAGCTAGCGTTAGGTAATCCGCCGAAGCGACCAGGAGCTCACGCACTTCCTCCTTCGAAAGACCGTCGCGCAGGTGTTGGGCCAGGTATTCGGATTGGCCGGCGCGCTTGCCGCGCTCCATTCCGGCGATTGTCGCCCCCAGCCGACCTATGCTTTCTCGTCGCTCACTGCGGTCCACCAGCCGGAACTCATCTGTATTTACGCCAACGTTGGTTCGCGTGAGCTTCCGCTCAAAGTCCCGGATGTTGGGAAGAACCTCGTGTACTCGTCCCGCAAGCTCATCGCTCAGCACGACAATACGGTTGGCCCCTTCCAGCGCCTCCATCGCCATTGCCTGCATCCGTGTATCGTGCCGTACGACGTACTCGAGCGCGCTGCCGTGCGGCATTACCGCGTACGGAACTCCCGTCCTCAGGCTCACGCGCCGGGCAACGACTGACATCAGCACGACGTGGTTCACATGCATGGCCGACACGTCGTTCTCGCAAACGACACGCAGGAGCACGCGCTCGTTCAGGTCCAGGTATATCTGGATTTCGCTATCCGGCAGATCGAGGATTGACACCATCGACTTCACGCCTGCGGCAGGGCGGACATAGACCGGTAGCAGGTTCAGTTGGGGTCGGTGGAGGATAGCGCGGCCTGCGTAGGGCGTCGTCTTCTCGAAGAGCGTCTGCCGCGTGCCGTCCGTCTCATACTGGTAGGCGGCCGCTACAAAGTCGTGCTGCTCAGGTCGGCGATCCTGGCAGACGATGTGCACTGTCTCGCCGCTCCGGCACAGCGCTTGTGCAACGGCGCGAGTCCAGAGATTGCTCCCGGATCCCGAGAGCGCGTACCCGTGGATCAGGCAGAGCATGGCGGGCTCGGGACTAAGCGGGGAGGCGCACCAGCGTCGTGTGCACTCACCCCGTCGTGCTGATTAGCGGCTCTCTCTTTAATGTGCCACCCCTCGTCATGGCTCCAAGCGCAAAATCCTGCGAACGCTATAAGATCGATGGCCAGGGCAATTATGCTGTAAAAATCTTTCGAGGACAAAGATGCCATCCCTGCAATGACCATTACACTAGCAGCCAGCCTAGCAGCGGCGGCAACCAAAAAGAGGTGGCGACGATGACCACAGCCACGGCTCGAAGTCCTCGAGCACGACCGGCATGCGGTCGTGTATCGGTCGCGTGAGGGCGTTCGCCGCGGTGACGACGATGGTGCACGACCTCACCGCCTCGCCCGCCTCCGCGTCGTGCCACTCGACCCACAGGCTGGCGAGGGAGAGCACCGAGCCGTCGCGCGCGGAGACGTAGTAGGGCTGCTTGCCGCTCGGCGTCGGCTTCCACTCGTAGTAGCCCGAGGCTGGGACGACGCAGCGGCTGCGCTTGAAGGCCGCGCGAGCCTTAGCAGCGGGACCATCGCCTCAGTTTAGCCGATTCCCTCACCTCGGCAACGTCGACGAGGTTTTTGATGCACACAAAGCTCTTCTTTAATTTCGTTTGCTCCACAGCAGATCGGTGTTGCCAATTGACCCGGAAATCGAAAGACTTCCCTCTAGTTAGGTATCGTCTGGGGAATACCGGTTCGAACTCCACCACGATCGGATTATGAACCGGATTGTATGTCGCAATTTAAACCCGCTGGCATTTTGCCGGCGACCTGGGGAGGAGGCTGACCGTCTCAGTCCTGCGCTACAGTGAGCCGTGGTATTCCGGCTACGCCCTGCAGGGCGCAGTCGTGCTCGGCCTCGCGCCGATTCTGCTGCCAATCGTGGTTGATGCTTCCGGCGGTGCGGCTGCTGCCGGAACAGTGATGGGCTTCTTCTATGTCGGTCAGATGCTCGCCCCGCCTCTCGGCACTCTGACCGACCGCACAGGGTGGCATCGCACGATTTACCTTGCTGGCTATGGTCTCCTGGCCGTCGGCCTGGCTGTGTTTCCGCTGACCGGGTCTTTCTGGTTCTGGCTGGCGCTCGCCTTTGTGTCAGGGACCGGATCGGCCGCCACCAACACGGTCGCGGCGATGTTCATCGTGGAATGGAACCCGAAGAGCCAGTGGGATACGCGCATCGGCTGGTTACAAACCTTCTACGGGGCCGGACAGGCCGCCGGGCTTGGCCTTGCTGCCTGGCTCCAGGCCGAGCCGGAGATCGGTCTGTGGGTGGCGGCGGCTCTGATGGCGCCCGGCGCTGTTCTGGGAGCGATACGCCTGCCATCACCGCAAGCCCACGCGCCGCCGGCGCCGGAAGAGCGCACATTCGATCGCCGCAAGCATCTCACACCGCGTTCCCCAGCTGCAATGCTGCATTATTACGACGCAGATCTAAAGGCGGCCGTGCGCAGGCTGGCTGCCGAATGGCGGTCACGCTTCGGCCTGTTCTTGGCAGGCTGGTTCTTGGTGATGACCGGTACGTGCCTAGTCTACACTCTGTATCCCCTGTTGATGCGGCACGCGTTCGGCATCGGCGCCGCCAAGTCGTCCTTGTACTATGCGGTGTCAGCGACCCTGGGCGTTTTTGCCTACGCGCCGTCAGGAACTCTCGGAAAGCGCATTGGCGACGATCGCGTTGTTTTGCTTGGCATGCTGATGACCCTGACTTCGGCTGCCGGGATGTCGGTGTTGGCCTATGTGCATACGCCGTTCCACGCGTGGCTTGTTTTCTTGGCGTTCGTGTTGCTGCCAGTAGCGTGGTCGCCGCTGATCGTTGCCGGTACAGCCCTAACAGCACAACTCGGTCAGCTACAAAACATGTCCGAGGGCGAAGCGGTCGGTCTCTACAATGGGGCGACGGCCATCGCCTCAGTACTCTCGGCCTTCGCCGCTGGTGCGATCGCTGATCTCACCAGCTATGGCGTCGTACTGATCCTGGCCGCCGCCACGAGCGCAGGCGGCAGCCTGCTGATCCTGCCGATCCTCGGAACAAGCAAGCCCGAGAAAGCGAGATCGCAGAGCCCGTAGTGCTGCTCTTCGCGACAGGCGAAGTCAAGAATTACGATCAGAGGGCGTCGGCGCTCGCGTGCTGAGCGTACCGATTGATAGCTATGCGCTTAAACGCCCCCGAGCACCCCTGAGATTCAATGTCAGTGTGCGAACTGGCAGGGGCGTGCGATTGCCTGTTTATCTGGTGAAGGCGGCTAGAGCGGATTCCGCTCACATTGCATAGCCAGCGTGAGCGAAGAAATTGGCGCAGGCTTCGGCCCGCAGTCGCCTCTATGTACCAAAAACCTAAACCCGAACATACTGGTGGTGAAGCCCGCCAAGGATAGCGCGTGACGCAATGTTTCCGGCTGGCCGAACGGCGCGATACGCGGGTGCATCTTTGTCCAACGACCGGTGCGTCCGGATCTTGTTGTAATATTCGGCATAACTTTGCAGGATCCGACCGAGCTGCGCCTCGCTCAAAACGATGAAGTGATCGAGACACTCGCGCCGGATCGAACCGATCAGCCGTTCGGCAAAGCCATTCTGCCAGGGCGCAGCCGGCGCTATAGGCCTGTCTCGGATGCCCATGGCACGAATGCGGCGCAAGGTGAGCTCGCCGTAGATGCGGTCATTATCTCGGATGAGGTAGCCTGGCGCTTTTTCCCAGGGAAATGCTTCGGTAAGCTGGCGCGCGATCCATTCTGCGGTCGGATTTCGTGTCACGTTGATCCAGACCAGCTCTCTCCGATCCAGCCTGATTATGACCAAGGCATAGAGCAGGCTGAACCCGATGGTCGGGACCACGAATAGATCCATGGCAGCGATGTCTGGGGCATGGTTGCGCAGAAAGGTACACCATCTCTGGCTAGGCGGGCCCCGTCGCTTGGTCATGTATTTGGCCACCGTCGATTGTGCGACCTCAAAGCCGAGCTTGAGCAGCTCGCCGTGGATGCGCGGAGCTCCCCAAATCGGGTTCTCGATGCTCATTCTCCGGATCAAAGCGCGCAGTTCCGCATCGATTTGCGGTCGCCCTCCCCGCGAATGCGACTTCCAACGCCAATAGCGGCGAAAACCGGCTCTTTGCCAAGGACCTGCAGGATCGCCGGAAACCAACGGTAAAGCTGAACCAGAAACAGCCGATCGAGGTTCGTAAGCCGGATCCGGCCACGCGCCTGGCGCCGCAGCACCATCACCTGATGCCGCAGCGCGATACTCTCTGCCTCAAGCTGGCCCTTCGATTTGAAGCGCGAGCCCAGGGCGGCCAGGACGAGCCATAGCAGCGCGATCATCACCACCGATTAGGCGATTCCCTCGGCACATCAACGCGGATAAGGTTTTCGGTACACACAGCGGTTTTACCGAATGTCAACAGTCGTGCCATCGAGATCTTTCGCTTAGGAGTCTTGCCCCTCTTGCACTCGGGGAATGTAACTTTTTGTTTTTACGGAATAATTGTCACAGGCCGCATTGTTGATCTAGATCAAAGCAACCCCATTCGAGGGGCGTTAAAAAGTCAATGCGCAACAGTCTCCGACATTCTGACATGAAGCCGAGGGGGCGCGCATGACCATAAAGCATCTCCTTGAACAGAAGGGTCAGAACGTTTGGACCATTGATCCAGACGCTACAGTATTCGACGCTTTGGCGAAAATGGCTGAAATGGATGTCGGTTCCCTCGTTGTGACGGAAGGCGAAAAACTGATCGGCATCATAACCGAGAGACATTATTCGCGGAATGTCATCCTCAAAGGCAAAGCGTCGCCGGTCACGCTAGTCAGAGACATTATGGAGAAAAATGTAATCTATGTTCGGCCAGAACACTCGGTCGAACTATGCATGGCTCTAATGACCGAAAAGCGTGTGCGTCATCTGCCCGTAGTCGAGGATGCAAAAGTGATCGGACTTATCTCCATCGGAGATTTGCTCAAATTTACGATTTCCAAAAGGGAATTCGATATCGAGCAACTTGAACACTACATTCAAGGTGCGATGGCTGCCTAACTTTCCCGCTAAGCCTCCGGCTCTGCATGACGCGGTTCTCGGCGGCCAGGTATTCGTTCCGCGCCAACAACTCCTGGTCCTCCATGCCGGTGACATAAGCCAGGATGTGCATCCAATCCATCCATCTCACCCTCTTCACCAGCTCCCCCGCTTGCTGCAAAACCGCAGTGGGTGCGACTAGGCGCGGCTAGATCAGCGATGCACAAACCCCGGTCATTTCTGCGGTTTCAATTTTTTGACCAAACGGGGTCCAGCAATGGAGGCTGTTGACGAGCCAACGTTTTGGGATCGGCTCTGGCTTGTAGCGTTAACCTCAATCTCGTCGCCAACATTGCCTGCAATCGCGTTGCACTTTCCCAATTTGCTAGCGCTTCCGCATCAGTCGCATCTTTGGGGGCAGTATCGCGCGACAGCAGCGTCGCTCGCACGAAGCTCTCGATCAACGGAACATCGCTCTGCGCGAAATGCTGCGGGCTGACCGAGCCGACTACTCGATGAAATAACTCGCGCTCGATATCGCACAGGTAGGATGGCGGCTGGAGCCGTCTCAGCCTGGCATCCACATCGAAGGCCAGAGATTTAAGCACCGATTTTTTCGTCCGCGTTGCATCATAATCTCCCTAGATCCGATGTTTAGGTGGATCTTTAGCTCCAAATTCCAATAAAAAAATCTGGACGCTTGGCAAGAATCGACTGCCCCCGCGCTCCGCGTTTTGCCGAGTTAGATTTCGATTAGGGTTAAGACTCATTACGTCCACCATACGATAGCAGCGATGAGGCAAACGGAGGCCAGATAGTTTCTGGCCAACCTATCGTAGCGAGTTGCGATCCTGCGGAAGTCCTTGAGCCT
>JARRNI010000137.1:0-9986 GCA_037385125.1 Pseudolabrys sp. | reverse complement strand
GGCGAAGATGTCCGAGATGATGCGCAACGAAGGCTCAGGCGGGTAGATATAGGTGTTGCGCACCATGAATTCTTTGAGGATGTCGTTCTGGATGGTGCCCGACAGCTTGTCGTGCGGCACGCCTTGTTCTTCGGCCGCGACGATGTAGAGCGCCAGAATGGGCAGCACCGCGCCGTTCATGGTCATCGACACGCTCATCTGATCGAGCGGGATGCCGGAAAACAGCGTGCGCATGTCGTAGATGGAGTCGATCGCCACGCCCGCCATGCCGACATCGCCACCGACGCGCGGATGATCGCTGTCGTAGCCGCGGTGGGTGGCGAGATCGAAGGCGATGGACAGGCCCTTCTGCCCGGCGGCGAGGTTGCGCCGGTAGAAGGCGTTGGAATCTTCCGCCGTGGAGAAGCCGGCATATTGCCGGATGGTCCAGGGCTGCGCCGCGTACATGGCCGGATAGGGCCCACGCAGGTAAGGTGGCTTGCCGGGATAGGTGCTGAGGAAGTCGAGGCCTTCGAGGTCGCGCTCGCCATAGACCGGCTTGACCGCGATGCCTTCCGGCGTAGCCCAAGGCGCCGGCTGCGCCGGCCTGGCGGCCGCTGCGGCGGCGTCCTCGAAAGCGATTTTTGCGAAGTCCGGAATCTGGCTCATCAGCTCTCCTCGCTGTCAGCCCAGAATATCATGCGCCGCCCGCAAGGTCGAAAGGGCGTCGCAGCCGGCATAGATGTAGGTTTTCACGCCGGCCTGCCGCCAGCTTTCCTCATGCGCGCCGGGCCGACCGGCGAGCTGCACCTCGGCACCGGCTGCGGCCAGCGTTTTGGCTGCATCTGCGGCTTGCGCCTCGTAGATCTTGTCGGACGAACACAGGCAGGCGAGCCGGGTTCCCGACGCTTTGAAGGCGGCGACCATTTCGGCCTGATCCTTGAAGCCGTCATTGGTTACCGCCTCGATGCCGCCGGCCTCATAGAAATTCTTGGCGAAGGTGGCACGTACGGTGAAATCCGACATGCGACCGAGATTGGCCAGGAACACCTTGGGCCGTGCGCCGGTCTTGGCCAGGATTTCGTCCGATTTGTCGCGCAGGGCCTCGAATGGCTCGGCAAGCCGCATCGCCGGCAGCGGCGCGAAAGTCGATTTTTCCTCCGGCGCCGCAACGCGCGCCACGTCGAGCACCTTCACCGGCAGCTCGGATAGATTGGGATAATCGCTCACGCCGGTGAGCGCGTCCTTGCGGCGCGCGATATTCTTTTCGCGCTCGGTGCGCGTCTCGGCCACTTGTCTTTGCAGCAGGCCTTGCGGGATCGCCGCGCCGGCGCCGCCGGCCGCCTCGATCTCCTGGAACAGCGTCCAGGCGGCTTGCGCGATTTCCGACGTCAGCGTCTCGATGCCGCCGGAGCCCGCGGCCACCGCGATGGTCGCGCGCAGCATGTTCACGTATGGATCGCGCGCCGTCATCATACGCCAGGCGGTCTCAGCCGACACGAAAGCCGGTTCGGGCGTCAGGCCGCTCGCCTGCTGCACGCGCGCCCACAGCTTCCGCAAAGCGCGAAATTTCGAAATGGTGAGGAATTCGTCGGCGTCCGCCGCGAGCCGGAAGAAGATCATGCGCCGCGCGTCGTCGAGCGCAACGCCCGCATCGGTGAGCGCACGCCAATAGGCGACCGCGTTGGCGATGACGAAGGCGAGTTCCTGCGCCTCCGAGCCGCCGGCCGCATGGACGCAGCGTCCGTCCGCCGCCGCGAACGGTCCCTTGAACCCAAGCGCGGCCAGATCGGTCACGCGCTTGGCGAATGTCGGCGCCAGCTTGGCCCACGTTATCGGCGCCGCGCCGCTCGCCGCCATGGCGCCAAGCGGATCGAAGCTGAAACGGATTTGCGTCGCCGCCGGGTCGGTGCCGCGCGCTTTCACCAGCGCGACCAGCGCGCTTGCCGCTTCCAGGTGATGGCGGCTCAAGTCGAGCTCGAGCGCAATGCCGCCGTCGAGATGCACGCCGTCGAGCGCCCGCGCAATCGTTTCCGGCGCGCCGTCGAGCCCATAGCCATGGGCGCCGGCGCTGCCGGCGAACACCAGGCTCACACCCGTGGCGCCGTTTTCAAGGTCTTGCAGCGCCTGCGCATTGGCCGCCTTGGCGTCGGGATGGTCGACACGCTGTATGACCTGCCAAGGCTCGGCCGGCCGCCCGGCCAGCACGGCGGCGCTCGCCGCACGCTCGTAAAGCGGCTCGACCCGCAGCCCGTCATAGGTGCGGCTCACCAGGCGCTTCTCGAACGAGCCGCCTTTCAGCGCCGCTTCGACCAGCGCGCGCCATTGCGCATGGGTGACGGGCGGGAACGGCGCCGCCAGGGACAGGTTTTCGGACAGGTCTTCGGACATGGCCCCCTAGATGGCACGGTTCCGCCGCGCTGCACAATCGTCTGATGGTTCGCCCTTGGGCGGCAAAATGGGGGATCAAAATGGCCAACGCCCGCGCGGGGAGGCGCGGGCGCGGCCGGCTCAAACCACGGCGTGCGAACTGCCGCCGGGTAAATGCCTTACTGCTTGGTCTTCTTCATCTGGCCGGACTGGTTCGACGGGTTGGCCTTAATCTGGTTCGGCTTCTGATTGGACTGCTTGGTGTTCGAATTGTTCGAATTCGTTCCCATATTCGAGCCCTGGCCGGTCGTGCTCGGCTTGCTCATGGCGTTCGACTTGCTTGAGTGCGAGCCCATGCTCGAGCCCATGTTCGAGCCCTGGCCTGTCGTCTCAGACGGCCCCGCCCCGACAAAGCCCTTCTTATTGGGCTGCTGGTTCTGCGCATTCTGCCGGTTCTGCGTTTTCACGCCCAGCGCAGCGAGCGTCTGGCGGGTCAGATGGCCGTTGGCGTTGATATTCTGCTCCTTCTGGAAATTACGCACGGCTGTTGCGGTAATCGGGCCCCAGATGCCGTCGACATGGCCGGAGTTCATGCCCTTCTTGTTCAGCGACATTTGAAGCTGTTTGATCTGCTGCTTGCTGAGCTGCGACGGCATCACGCGCTGGGCCTGCGCCTGCTTTTGCCGATTGGCGGAACCCATCTTGTTCCCGGACTGCTGCATTTTGTTCTGCTGCATCTGGGTCTGCTGGTAGGGCTGCTTGTTCATATTGTTGTTCGGCGCGGCGAAGGCCGGGAACGACAGGGCGGCCGCGGCGACGGTCGCGAGCAAAATGCGTTTCATTACTTCTTCTCCAGTGCGATTTCTGATGACGTCGGGCAACGTCGTTGCCCCTGTGAAGGCAACGTTGGAACGGGGCGAATCGTTCTGATTTGACCGATTCCGCGGATTTGAACGTACGTGCGGCGGAACACGCCAGGGCAAGAAAAGTGCGCAACGGTTCCCGCGCATAAAAAAGCTATAAACAGGGCTAGCGCGGCGGCAGCTTTTCCACGCCGGTGCGATCGACCTTCGCCGCGGCATCCGCCACGCGCACGCCGGCGACGATCCGGTCGGCGGCGATCTCTTCCAGCGGCACCAGCACGAAGGCGCGCTCGAACAGGCGCGGATGCGGCAGCGTGAGGTCAGGCGTGTCGAGCGTCTCATCGCCATAGGCCAGGATGTCGATGTCGGCGGTGCGTGGGCCGTTGCGCGTCTCGTTCGCGCGGTCGCGGCCGAGTTCGCGCTCGATCGCGTGTCCGCGCCCGAGCAGCGCCTGCGGATCGAGCGTAGCCTCGACGGCGATGCACAGGTTGACGAAGGGCGGCTGATCCACGATGCCCCAGGGCGGCGTGCGGTAGTCGGACGAGCGCGCGATCAACCTTACCTCGCTGCCGTCGCATAGCTTCGCCACCGCGCGCTCGAGAATGGCGCGGCTGTCGCCCACATTGCCGCCGAGCGCGATCAGCGCTTCGGTCATGGATTTGCCCGGCCGCGCCGACACTTCATCGCGCGGCCTCGATGGCCGCCTGCACGCGCAGCGCCTGCACCATCTCGGCCACGTCGTGCACGCGCACGATCGCCGCGCCGTCGGCCACCGACTTGAGATGCGCCGCCAGCGACCCGCCGATGCGCTCGCTCGGCGGCGCCGGCGTCACCGAAGCGATGAAGCGCTTGCGCGAGGCGCCGACCAGCAGCGGGAGGCCGAAGCGCTTGAATTCGGTCAGCCGCGCGAGGCACGTGATGCTCTGCTCCTGGGTCTTGCCGAAGCCAATGCCGGGATCGAGCACGATCCTGTCGCGGGGTATTCCTGCGCGCGCGGCGATGTCGAGCGAGCGCGCGAAAAAGTCGTTGACTGCGGCGACGATGTCGAGGGCGGGGTCGGGCGCTTCGCGATTGTGCATCACCACGACCGGCACGCCGCGCTTGGCCACCAGCGGCGCCATGGCCGGATCGCGCTGCAGGCTCCAGACGTCGTTGACGATCGCCGCGCCCTGGTCGAGCGCCCAGGCGGCGATCGAGGCCTTGATGGTGTCGATCGACACCGGCAGGCCGAGCTTGACTGCCGCCGGCAGCACGGGCGCAAGCCGCGACTTCTCATCGTCGGCTGCGACCGGCTGCATCCCGCCATAGGGGCGCGTCGATTCCGCGCCGATATCGAGAATATCGGCGCCCTGCGCGGCCATCTCCTCGGCATGGGCGATGGCCACCGCCGGATCCAGGAATTGGCCGCCGTCGGAGAAGGAGTCCGGCGTGACATTGAGGATGCCCATGACCAGCGGCCGCCCCTGGCCGAGCAGGGCGGCCAGCGCGTCCGGGCCTCTGTTGGCGCCGGTTTTCGGCGTTTCCAGCGTAGTTGCAGGCGGCATCGGCTCGCTTTGCGCTGCCGGGGCGGGGGCTGTCAAGAAGCTGATCCGTCATCCTGAGGCGCGAGCGCGGAGCGCGAGCGTCGAAGGATGATGGGTCATAGGCCTCAATAGGAAATCTTCAGCGGCAGCTTCTGTGCACGGTCGATCCAACGCGCCACTACCTGCTCCGACGGCAAAAGGCGCACCATCTTGTGCTTCTTGTTGGCGGCGGCCATCGCCTTGGCGAGGTTGCACGGGTTGCGGTATTTGAGTTCCTTGACAGTGTCGACGCCGGCGGCCCGCAGCAATTCAGCATATTCCCTGCTGATACCCTTGATGCGCATGCGGTCGGCCACATTGGCCCAGCACAGCAGCGACTTCTCGCTCAGGCCGGTCCTGGCGGCGAGCAGCTTGCGTCCCCTCAGCGTGCGCGCCTGCTCGAGCAGGCGTGCCGTGGTCCTGATCCCCGCCGACTTGAGGATCGCGGCCGTCTCGCCGTCGATTCCCTCGATGTCGGTGATCGGATAGGACATGGGAACGCTCCTCACCGCGCGCCGCTGCCGGCCGCGAACGCCTTAAATGAACTGACTCAAGCCCGGGATCGCCCCGACGACTTCGCCGACAGCCTCGTCGCCGGCTTTTTCGCGGGCAAAGGCAATGGTCTCGCGGGTGACGCCCTGCACCTGGTCCATGGACAGGCCGGCGGCCATCATCTTCGTGCCGGCACCCATGAGGCCGCCCACGGACTCGCCGCTTTCATGCGCTTGCAAGAATTGCTCGGCGCCGGGCGTCTTGTCGAAGAGGGCCTGCACCTTGTCGAGCGGGCCTTCGCTGCGCAGAAATTCGAAAATAATCGTGACGGCTTTTTCCGCGGCTTCCCGTTCGACACCAACATTGGCGACGAGTCGCGCGATCAATTCGTTCATGATCCCCTCGCGAGAGCCGCACTGACGGCGACTTGATTTTATATTGAACGCTGAAGCATGCGATGACAAGCGCAATGCTTCATCATGTCTGCACGCTATAAACGCGATGAACATCGCGCGTCCTGTCTGTCAAGTGCATTGCGAAACGCCGGTAACGATTTCGCTCACGTGTGACGAAAATGTTCGAGCGTATTTTCGCATGGCGGCGTGTTACGATGCATCCGAAATTATCAGCCAGCCATACAACGCCGAACGCGTGCCGCCAAACGCGCGAGCGCTCCATGCTTTTGGGAGACTGAAGGAAAATGCGAAAAATAGCCGCAGCGGCGGCAAGCTTTCGGCCGCTTTCCTGCTCCTGGCCGCGGATTTCGCGTGCTTTTCACCGCCTGGCGAGGTTGCTAGGTTGCCAGCCTTCGCGAAGGAGCCAGCCCCATGAGCACACTCGACGCGGTCCTCAGCCGCATCGACCAGGACCTTGATGCCAGCGTGGAACGCCTGTTCTCCCTGCTGCGCATCGCGTCCATCTCGACCGACCCGGCCTACAAGGAGCAATGCGGCCGCGCCGCCGCCCATGTGGCTGCCGATCTCACCTCGATCGGCTTCACCACCAGCGTGCGGCCGACCGAGGGCCACCCGGTGGTGGTCGGTAAAAGTGACGGCACCGCCGGCCCCAATGTGCTGTTCTACGGCCACTACGACGTGCAGCCGGTCGATCCGCTCGATTTGTGGAACACGCCGCCGTTCGAGCCGCGCATCGAGACGCTGCCTGGCGGGCGCAAGATCATCGTCGCGCGCGGGGCCTGCGACGACAAGGGCCAGGCCATGACCTTCATCGAGGCCTGCCGCGCCTACAAGGCGGTCACCGGCAGCCTGCCCCTCAACATCACCACTATGATCGAAGGCGAGGAAGAGTGCGGCTCCGAGCACCTGTTCAAGTTCGTGCGCGACAATGCCGAGGAGTTCAAGCTCGACCTGGCGCTAGTCTGCGACACCGCCATGTGGAACGCCGATACCCCGGCGGTGACCATCTCGCTGCGCGGCCTGGTCTATGAGGAGGTCAAGGTCACTTGCGCCGACCGGGATCTGCATTCCGGCCTTTTCGGCGGTGCGGCGCAGAACCCGCTGCGAGTGCTGGCCAAGGCGCTGGGCGCGATGTGGGACGACACCGGCCGCGTCACCATCCCCGGCTTCTACGACGGCGTGAAGGAGCTGCCGCCCGACATCAAGGCCGACCTTGCGGCGCTCGACCTGACACCGGAGGAATTCTTAGGCCAGGTCGGCCTCAAGACGCCGGCCGGCGAGAAGGACCGCCTGGTGCTGGAGCAGACCACCACGCGGCCGACTGCCGAGCTCAACGGCATCGTCGGCGGTTATACCGGGGAGGGCGCCAAGACCGTCATTCCGGGCCAGGCCACGGCGAAGGTCTCGTTCCGGCTGGTGGGAGAGCAGGACCCGGAGAAGATCCGCGACGCCTTCCGCGCCTTTGTGCGCGAGCGGCTGCTGGCCGACTGCAAGGTTGAGTTTGCCAATTTCGGCCTGGCGCCGCCGCTACAGCTCTCCTTCGACAACCCGGCGCTGACCAAGGCGCGCAAGGTGCTGGCGGAGGAATGGGGCCACAAGGCGGTTGCCGTGGGGGCGGGCGGCTCGATCCCCATCGTTGCCGACTTCAAGACCGTACTCGGCATGGATTCGCTGCTGGTCGGCTTCGCGCTCGACGACGACCGGGTGCATTCGCCCAACGAGAAGTACGACGTGAAGTGCTTCCACAAGGGCATCCGGAGCTGGGCGCGCATCATCGACGCGCTGGCGCAGCAATAGGCCGCGGGCGCATCCATTCACTGTCATTCCGAGGCATGTGCGAAGCACGCGGGCCCCGGAATCCGTAATCCCTGCGCTGCGGCGTATGGATTCCGGGCCCGCCGCTTGCGCGGCGTCCCGGAATGACGAACTTAGGGAACGCCATGGCCCCGCCGCTTCTCCAGCTCAAGGACATCGGGCTCACCTTCGGAGGAACGCCGTTGCTGACGGGGGCGGAACTCACCGTTTCCGCCGGCGAGCGCGTGTCGCTGGTCGGGCGCAACGGCTCGGGCAAGTCGACTTTGCTCAGGATTGCCGCCGGCCTGGTTGAACCGGACCGCGGTTCGGTGTTTTTGCAGCCGGGCGCGCTGGTGCGCTATCTGCCGCAGGAGCCGGATTTCTCCGGCTTCGCCAGCACGCTCGCCTATGTCGAGGCCGGCCTGACGGCGAGCGAGGACCCGCATGTTGCCCGTTTCATGCTGGAGCAGCTCGGCTTGACCGGCGAGGAAGACGTCATTCATCTCTCCGGCGGCGAGGTGCGCCGAGCTTCGCTCGCGCGCGTGCTGGCGCCCGCCCCTGACATCCTGCTGCTCGACGAGCCCACCAACCATCTTGACCTCACCACCATCGAGTGGCTGGAGCGCGAGCTCGAGGGCCGGCGCGCGGCGATGGTGGTCATCAGCCACGACCGGCGCTTCCTGTCGAACCTCTCGCACGTCACCGTCTGGCTCGATCGCGGCGCGACACGCCGGCTCGACCGCGGCTTTGCCCATTTCGAGGAATGGCGCGACGCGCTGCTGGGCGAGGAGGAGCGCGAGCAGCACAAGCTGGCGCGCAAGATCGCCGCCGAGGAGCACTGGATGCGTTACGGCGTCACCGCGAGGCGCAAGCGCAACATGCGCCGGGTCGGTGAATTGCAGGCGCTGCGCGAGCGCCGCCGCAGCTATCGCGGCACTGCCGGCAGCGCGACCATCACCACAGGTGCGGCAGAGCCATCGGGCAAGCTGGTGATCGAGGCCGAGCATCTCAACAAGAGCCACGGCGAGCGTGCCATGGTGCGCGACTTTTCCATACGCATCCAGCGCGGCGACCGCATCGGCATCGTCGGGCCGAATGGCAGCGGCAAGACCACGCTGGTCAATATGCTGATCGGCGTGCTGGCGCCCGACGACGGCAGCGTGCGGCTTGGCGCCAACCTGGCCATCGCCGCGCTCGACCAGCACCGTGACAGCCTCGACGCCGACGTCACCGTTGCCGATGTGCTCACCGGCGGCAGCGGCGATACCGTCATGGTCAGCGGCCAGCCAAAGCATGTCGTCGGCTACATGAAGGATTTTCTGTTCGCCAGCGAGCAGGCGCGTACGCCGCTCGGCAAGCTGTCCGGCGGCGAGCGCGGCCGGCTAATGCTGGCGCAGGTGCTGGCGAGGTCCTCGAACCTCTTGGTGCTCGACGAGCCGACCAACGACCTCGACATGGAGACGCTCGACGTGCTCGAGGACATGCTGGCCGATTATGTCGGCACCGTGCTGCTGATCAGTCACGACCGCGATTTCCTCGATCGGCTGGTGAGCGGCGTGATCGTGCCGGAAAGCAACGGCCGCTGGACCGAGTATGCCGGCGGCTATTCCGACATGCTGGCGCAGCGCGGCGCCGATCTCGCCCAGCCCGAGCGCAAGGCGGAGCCGAAGCCGGCGAAAGATGCCGGCGCGCCGCCTCCCGTGGCACAGCCCCGGCGCCGCCTCAGCTTCAAGGACAAGCATGCGCTGGAGACGTTGCCGCAGACCATTGCCGCGTGGCAGGAGGAAGCCGCCGGGCTGCAGGCCAGACTCGACGAGCCCGATTTCTACGCGCGCGACCGTGCCGGGTTCGAGCAAGTTACCTCCGCGCTCGGTGATCTCCAGCAAAAGATCGCCGCGGCGGAAGAACAGTGGCTGGAGCTCGAGATCATGCGCGAGGAGCTGGCGGGGAATTGACGCCGGGTGCGACGGCTAAGTCTTCAGCCGATACCCCGTCTTGAAAATCCACCACACAATGGCGAGGCACACGCTCATGAACACCAGCGTCATGCCGAAGCTGACCGCTGGGTTGACGTCGGATATTTCGAAGAAGCTCCAGCGGAAGCCGCTGATCAGATAGACTACCGGATTGATGAGCGTGATCTTCTGCCACAGCGGCGGCAGCACGTGGATCGAATAGAAGGTGCCGCCCAGGAAGGTGAGCGGCGTAATGATCAGGAGCGGCACGACCTGCAGCTTCTCGAAATTGTCGGCCCAGATTCCGATGATGAAGCCAAGCAGACTGAAGGTCGCCGCCGTCAGCACCAGGAACAGCAGCATCATGAAGGGATGCGCGATACGCAAGGGTACAAACAGCCACGAGGTGGCGAGTATGATCAGCCCGACCAGGATCGACTTGCTGGCGGCCGCCCCCACATAGCCGAGCGCGATCTCCAGCCCCGACACCGGCGCCGAGAGAATTTCATAGACGGTGCCGATGAAGCGGGGGAAATAGATGCCGAACGAGGCGTT
>JARRNI010000136.1:8611-12425 GCA_037385125.1 Pseudolabrys sp. | reverse complement strand
GTAAGATCGCGTTTCCGAGGTATCCTGGCGTCTGGCACACTAGGTCGCAGCAATAAACGCGCGCCCACGGCCAACCGGCCCTGGAGAACCAGCACCTCTAACATCCGGATGTCGACGCCTGTAAACCAAACGATCCACACGATGCTGAAATCAGGTGAGGTACGCTATGGACTTCGTTGAAAACATCTTCGGAATTACCCCAGACGGCGGAAACGGCATGTTCGAGCTTATGCTGCTTGCAATTCCGCTGATGATCCTCGCATCGCTCGTTGTGCGATGGAAATTGCGGGAAAATGGAGGGAATTGAGGTCGAAAGACGCGGCTGTACGGCGAGGTCGGTAGGCTTTCTTGCCGACGTCGTCACCTCGCGGCCGCATGAGGCCTGGTGACTGGGATTTGGCGGCCGACGAATTTGTTGGTTCACTTTTTTGATGCTGATTTTCTATGCCCGCCAAGTAGCTACTGAGCTTATTGCCAGAGCGGCATAGTATAGGAACGATGCCTTATGAATACCTTTGCAAACTCTGTACGACACAGCCAAATATACTCACACTAAGTCCGATTGACGGTTTTTTTAAAATGAAGGAGCTGATGAGTGACGGTAACTCAAGAATCCCACACCAATAATGCACCCCGCCCATGGGATGCAAAGACAGAAAATCTGCTTCTATCTTGATGGCAAAAATTCATATTAACGACTTTTGGTAAGCCCGAATAGGCTTCATGCCAATGCAGGCCTCCATCAATGCTCTGCCGGATTGATGATCGACCAAACAAAATTATTCGGTTTTCAAATATATCATCGAAATGAGATCGAATCATTTTTTCATTTTCGTTCGAAAATATAATTTTCGACGTAACCAAATTATTTCTTTTGGTACAAAAATAGACCCTATTTTTAGAAGCGCATTTTGTGATCATACAAAATTGATTTGGATCAGTTGGACTTATACTTAGCGAATGAATTATTTCCTTACGATCAGGAACAGTCCAGATTTTGTGCCACGTTTTACCAGTATCATTGGATTTCCAAATCTGCCCCGACAAATCGCCAGCAATCGCGATTCGCGCGTCTGACTGGGCGATTGCCACGCAGGATATACTTTCAAGAACAAGAGGCCAAATATCACGATTTCCGGTTTGAGGGCGCCGCCGGAGCGAACCTTGGGCGTCAATAACGAGCATGGTGTATGACGCCGAGTTCGATAGTGCAATTGGCTGACTCGAAAACGAGGTGATATTCGGCCCGTTCTCTGTTTCAACCCATGCGCCATCCGCCCCAATTGAAAATCGCGTCAAGTTCGTGAAATCTGAACTCGCCCAAACCTGATCTGATCGGTTTGGAACGAACTCAATAACGCCGCCCTCTCCCCAGCCTAAATCTACCCACCTATCGGAACCATCGAATACGTGGGCACTGAAGTCGTGCAGAGTGACGCCATATCGTGGCGCAGGACCATGGGAAATCGCGACATCATAGCATTGCGCTGCATTCAATCCGTTACTGAGCGAATGCCAGGTGCATCCGGCGTCGCGTGAAAGTAGTACCCCACCGTCTGAACCCAAATAGACACGCTTCGGATCTGTCGGATGAAAAATTACGCACTGTTGATCCTCATGAACGGAAGTTCCGTAGCCTGCGACTTTTGCCCAACTGCGACCTCCATCGGAACTGCGATGTAGATTTGTGCCGCCTGCAAATAAAATCTTTGGGTTCTTTGGGTTAATCGCGACCAGACTACACCACGGCATCATGCCTGGAGATCGGTCGCCAAGGTCTGCGATTTTGCGAAAGTGCTCGCCGCCATCCTCACTGTAGAATATCAGATCGCCCATTTTTACGATGATCGCGGTAGGACCGATTTTGCCAGCGAGGCCGAGTGCGATCTTGGGCGCATTCGCAGTTGGGCCGGTTGGGAGCCCGTTAGATTTCTCTGTCAGTGCAACCCAGGTATTGCCGCCATTTTCGGAGATAAAGACACCAGTTTTGTGCATTCCTACAAACAGGCGATTTGGTTCCGTGGGATCCATGACGACACAAGTTGCTGTCTCTGAAAGCACTCCTTTTTCGCTGGGTAGACCGAGAACTAGTCTCCAGCTTAGTCCACCATTTTTGCTGAAATGAAGATGAATAGCGACGCCAGTGCAAAGGAAGCTTTCAACTGGCGCGCACAGTTCCCAATGATGGCCCGCGTCGCTAGTGCGAAATATTCCCGCTCCCATACCTGAAGGCGTTCTCGCGCGGTTCTTATCACCCGTCCATTCACCTGTCCCTGCATACAGGACGTTCGGATGGGAGGGCGCAACGCCCAAGCATCCGATTGCAAGAGAGGCCTCACGTTGCATTGTCGCAAACCAGTCGCGACCACCATTTGTCGTTCTCCAGACCCCCCCACCTGCCGCGCCAGCGTAGAGCACGTCACCGTCGCTCGGATCGATCGCCAAACATTTGATACGCCCCGGAACGTTGTCGGGCCCGAGATTTTCCAACCGCCCAGAAGGAACCGGCCATCGTTCCGGGAGACGCAGGTCACCAATCGGCTTTATCGTTTTTGAAGGCCTGTCGATCACTTCAAGCAGATCAAGTTCCGGCAATTTATCAATTATAGAATCAATTGCGTGTAGGTTTAGCTTAGTTGCCGTAATGTCAGAATGAATTCGTTCTTGCCCATAACCAAAAATATCAAGAATTTTTTTGTTGTTCGCAAAATTTCTAAGAAACGGTCGTTCTAATAAAGTTCTGGTGATTGAATAAAAAACTTTCGTATCGCTCATCCTAGCCGCTTCGGCCCATGGCTTTAGCGCCGATAACGTTTGTAGGATGGCGAGTAGCCGTGGGTCCCTTGGGAGGCCGATAGCGGTGTATAGCCCGGGACGCATAACTTGCGCGTATACGTATTCACCGCTATCGCTGTAACCCGATGATGGGATCAGGCGAAGACGCTTAAGGTGCGAATCCCAGCGCGCCGCGACCACCGTTCCGAGATAAAGATGCTTTATACGATGTGCCGGCAGGGCGAAGCGCAGCCGCACAAAACCGATCGGCTTGGGAGCGGACACCTTGACATAGCGACCCGACTGTCCCCCAAAAGTCAGGGCACTCTTCGGCCTGCGGCCTTTCGAGATCGAAACCCGGTCGGCCGGATCCAGCGGCATGACTTGAAGGCCGCTATTGGGAAGGGGGCCGCGCAGGTCATATGTCCGACGCGCCAGAGGATCGTTCTTGCGAAGAGCCTTGCGGAGCGAGAGGAGCTGATCCGTCAAAGCGTCCAGGTCATCGACCCCGAGCATCTCGCGATATCGAGCTGCCCGCTGCTGCATATCTTCGCGATTGTCGACGGGATCGTTCAGAAACGTCGACCGATTGTAATCTCGCATAAGCAGGCCCCTCCAGTCGCTCCTGAAAATCATATTCCGGCATAGCAATTGTGCAACGCCACCGCGATGCATTGACTTCGTCGAGTGTCAAACCCATGACGGCAGGCGTCTGAGACTGATGGTGCTGATCGAGGAGTTCACGCGCAAGTGTCTGGCGATTCGCGTGGCGCGCCGGATCAATAGCTTCCGGGTGCTTGACCCCATGACGACCCGGCCACCGACTTTGAAGACATTGATGCCGCCGACGCCGACCCGGATTTTTTGGGATAGGTGGGGGTGCTAAGGCAATCTTCCCTGTCGTGTTGACCAAATGATCACCTTAGCAGGAAACTGGCCAGCAGCAAAAATTACCAAGGTGGAAATAGATGCTGAAGTGTCTGAGGCGCTGAATTTTAAACCGGCGTTGAAAGCATTCTACATTCTCACTACTGCTCCC
>JARRNI010000136.1:0-8585 GCA_037385125.1 Pseudolabrys sp. | reverse complement strand
AGATTCTTCGCCGAGCTACCCTTGATCAGGACGTTGCAAACAAACACTTCGGACCTGCCGGAGGCGGTGCTCCCAGATCGCCGCTCTTGGCAACTTGGATGATATCTAAGGGCCATCTGGAGAAGACAGGCCGTGAGCTCGCTCTGAGCGTCGAGGAACTAACTCAAGATCTTCACGACTGGCCCACAGGCCATTTTGTTATCCGACAGCGTGAGAGCGACGCCCTAACAGAGAAATTACGTCACTTCGAGAGCCGGAATTTGTCTACCGCTGAAAGAAAGCAGCGGATTGCTCTACGCAAAGAACTGCGCATCCTCACGGATGCTGAAGAAAGAGACGTCCGCGGTGTGAAGTTAATGCTCACCGATCCGGTGTGCGCGGCGGCGCGATAGTCGGCCATGGAGCGGCGGCATAATGCGGTCGCACGTGGCGGAGTAAAACCCGGCCACTATTGAGGCTGATCCTTTTCGAAGCTGCTTCGAAGAGGAGCGGCCGGGGATGTTCGCGGTGGAGATTTACGCTGCGGTTCGGAAGTTTGTTTTCATTGAGGGGAATAGCCGAAGGGAGGCGGCTCGGGTGTTCGGGCTAAGCCGGGATACGATCGCCAAGATGTGCCGATATTCGGCGCCGCCCGGCTACGCTCGGTCCAAGCCTCCGTTGCGGCCGAAGCTGGGGCCGCTAGTTCCAGTGATTGACGCGATCTTGGAGAGCGACAAGTCAGCACCACCTAAGCAGCGCCATACGGCGAAGCGGATCTTTGAACGGCTTCGGATCGAGCACGGCTATATTGGCGGCTATACGGTGGTGAAGGATTATGTTCGGCTGGCCCGCGTCAGGTCGCGGGAGGTGTTTGTTCCGCTCGCCCATCCGCCGGGTCACGCCCCGGTCGACTGCGGCGAGTGCATCGGCATCATCGGCGCCATGCGGATGAAGCTGCACGTATTCTGCTTTGACCTGCCGCATTCGGACGCCTGTTTCATCAAGACATATCCGGCGGAGACAACGGAAGCCTTCCTCGACGGCCATGTTTCGGCCTTCGGCTTTTTTGGCGGCGTTCCAATCTCGATTCTGTATGACAACACCAAGCTCGCGGTGGCGCGGATCCTCGGCGACGGCAAACGACTGCGTACCCGTGCCTTCACCGAACTGGTCAGCCATTACCTGTTTCAAGATCGGTTCGGACGACCGGGGAAGGGCAACGACAAGGGCAAGGTCGAGGGACTGGTAAAGTATTCGCGCGCCAATTTCTTGACGCCTGTGCCGCGCGCTCCTTCCTTCGAGGCGTTGAACGCTATCCTTGCGGAGCACTGCCGCGCCCGCCAGAGCGAACACGCCGGCCGCCATGAACAAACAATCGGCGACCGATTGGTCGCCGACCAAGCCGTCTTGCGCGATCTGCCCGCCGCGCCTTTCGAACCGTGCCACAAATGCGCGACGAAGGTCTCCTCCCTCGCGCTCGTGCGTTACCGTTTGAACGATTATTCCGTTCCGACCACGTATGGCTTCCGCGATGTCCTGGTGAAGGGATTCGTCGATGAGGTCGTTATTTTCCACGGCGCCGCCGAGATCGCCCGTCATCCGCGCAGCTATGATCGAGGCCAGTTCGTTTTTGAACCCAGGCACTACCTGGCGCTGCTCGGACACGGGCCGGACATGATTTTATTGGAGCGGGCGAAGGGATTCGAACCCTCGACCCCGACCTTGGCAAGGTCGTGCTCTACCCCTGAGCTACACCCGCATCCTTTGCGGCTAGGTAAGGCCTAGACGGCGCAAGCGCCAGTCCGGCCAAACGGCCGCGAGGCCGTTCCTATAGCCACAAGCCCCCGCCCTTGGCAACAGCGGGCTGCCGGGCCCGGTTGGTGCCGGTTGTGATGCCGCCGCGGCGTGGAACCATGCCTGGCGGGCCCCAGGTTATAGGTTTCTGCTGACAGAGGCCGCGATTACCGCTGGTCACCTGCGCCTGGCATTGCGCGATCGTCTGGTAGACGCACTCCACGTGCAAGCGGGGACCCTCGCGGGTGACCGTGCACCAGGGCGCATCGCCGAAAGCCCACGCGGCGGGGCCGCCGAGCGACCAAGCGGCCAGGACGCGGCCGCAATCACAAGCCGCGACATCTCGCCCTATTGCTGCCCACCGCGCCTCACCGTCGCCGGCGGCGGTAATGGCGCGGCGCTGGGATGCGCTTTGCAGGGGTGTAGTAAGGGTTCGGGTTGCAGAACCCGCGGTTTCCGGCGATCACATGCGGCCGGCACTCCTCGATCGAATTGTATTCGCAGTCGTAATGGACGTCGAAGCCGCCGTTGGTGATCGCGCACCAGGGCGCGTCGCCATAGGCATGCGCGCTGCCGCCGCCGAAGGTCATGGCGGCCAGCACCGCGGCCCCCGCGAACAAGATCCTCCTCATCAGCCGCCCCTGCCGTCCGACCGCGCGTGGCATCTTGCGCCCCTCAGTAGCGATAGCGGCGATGGCGGGGCGCGGAGCGGCGTTCCGGCGCTCGGTAATAGGGATTCGGATTGCAGAATCCCCGGTTGCCGGACAGGATGTGGGGCCGACATTCCTCGATCGAGTTGAATTGGCAGTCCCAATGCACCTCGCCCATGCCCAAGTTATGGACGGCGCACCACGGAGCGTTGCCAGTGTAAGCATGCGCCGCCCGGCCCGCAAAAGACACGACTGCCACAATCGCGGCTACCGCCAGCAAAATTCGAAGCATTTTAGACCTCATTGTTTTTCCGGAGCTAACAACGCGGCCATGAGCCGAATGGTTGCCCGCGGCCGAACAGCCGGCAGCCCGCGGCCGAACAACCGGCAGCCCGCGGCCTTGTCGAGACCGTTCCGCGCCTCCATGGGTATCGCCGAACCCATCCTGCGTCACGTCGGTCTTGATACGTCCCCCGCCTCGGGTCTTATTGCCCCGATGCGAACGACCCCGGACCAACTTTTCGCCGCCCTCGACGCCCTCGGCATCATGAAGCATACCACCGTCACGCACCCGCCCCTGTTCACGGTCGAGCAGTCCCGCGCCTTGCGCGGCCAGATTCCCGGCGGCCACACCAAGAACCTGTTCCTGCGCGACAAGAAGCATGCGCTTTACTTGGTGGTGGCTGAGGAAGACGCCGAGATCGACCTCAAGAGCCTGCACCGCCTGCTCGGGGCCAACGGCCGCTTTTCCTTCGGCTCGGCCGACCTCCTGCGCGAGGTCTGGGGGGTCGAGCCGGGGGCGGTGACGCCGTTCGGCGCCATCAACGACGCGGAGGGCCGGGTCACCGTGGTGCTCGATGCCGCGATGATGGAGCATGACACCCTCAACTATCACCCCTTAACCAACACCATGACGACCTCGATCCTGCGCGACGACCTGGTGAAATTCTTAGAGTGGACCGGCCACCCCCCGCGCGTCGAGCGGATCTCCGGGCCCCCGGCCGGGGAGCCCTGACCCGATTGCATTCGCCGGCCGGATGACCCATCTAAACGGCCATGGAACCCACGGTTTAGCCGAGTAAAGGCGAGGGAAAATGCTGGACAACGGCGGGGTAACGGCGGCGCCAGCCGATGTGGTCAAAGACACGACCACGCAAGCTTTCATGCAGGATGTGATCGAGGAATCCAAGAACCAGCCGGTTCTGGTGGATTTCTGGGCGCCCTGGTGCGGCCCCTGTAAGCAGCTCACCCCGGTGCTGGAAAAGGTGGTGAAGGCGGCCAAGGGCAAGGTCAAGCTCGCCAAGATGAACATCGACGAGCACCCGGCCATCCCCGGCCAGATGGGCATCCAGTCGATCCCCGCGGTGATCGCCTTCTCCAACGGCCAGCCTGTCGACGGCTTCATGGGCGCCCTGCCGGAGAGCCAGGTCGTCGCCTTCCTGGAACGCCTCACCAAGGGCAAGGTCGGCGGCGAGGAGCAGGACCTGTTGAAGGCGGCCGACGCCGCCCTGATTGACGGCAACGCGGCCGCCGCCGCCGACATCTACGCCCAGCTTCTGCAAGAGGATTCGGGCAATGTGCACGCGCTCGCCGGCCTCGCGCGCTGCTATGTCGAGACCGGCAATATCGAGCAGGCCAAGAAGACGCTCGCCATGGTGCCGGAGGCCAAGCAACTCGAGGCCTCGGTCGCCGCCGCCCGCGCCGCGCTCGAGGTGGCCGAGCAGGCCCAGTCGGTCGGCCCGCTCAACGAGCTGGAAGCGAAGGTCGCCGCCAATCCGCTCGACCATCAGGCGCGCTTCGATCTCGCCACCGCGCTCAACGCCGCCGGCAAGCGGGCGGAAGCGGTCGACCAGCTCTTGGAAATCCTCAGAAAGGACCGGACCTGGAACGACGACGGCGCGCGCAAGCAGCTCGTGCAGTTCTTCGAGGCCTGGGGCTTCGCCGATCCGGCGGCCGTCGAAGGCCGCAAGAAGCTGTCGTCCGTTTTGTTTTCGTGATTGCATGCGTCGAGCGCAGCCTAACTCGGCCTTGTGCCGAGGAGCGTCGCGCTAGCGACGCGTCTCGAAGCATGGGGCCGCCCCATCCTTCGAGACGCCCGCTTTGCGGGCTCCTCACAGGGTGAGGGCGGAGTGAAGCAACGATGCCCATGAACGCCCACTACCGCGGGCCGGTCGACCTGCCGGAAGTGATCCCGGTGTTTCCGCTGCCGGGCGCGCTGCTGCTGCCGCGCGGGCAGATGCCGCTCAACATCTTCGAGCCGCGCTATCTCGCCATGATCGACGACGCCCTGCGGGACGGCCACCGGCTGATCGGCATGATCCAGCCCGATGCCGCCCGCCCCGGCACGCCCGACAAGCCGGCGCTCTATCAGATCGGCTGCGTCGGCCGCATCACCCAACTGACCGAGAGCGGCGACGGCCGCTATCTGATCGAGCTCACCGGCGTCGCGCGGTTCCGCGTCGAGGCGGAGCTCGACGTGGCCACGCTTTACCGCCAGTGCCGCGTGACCTATGCACCATTCGCCAACGATTTTGCCGCGCGCAAGGGCGAGGAGGAAGTCGACCGCGAGGCGGTACTGACGGCGCTGCGCGCCTTCCTCGACGCCAACGATCTCAAGGCCGATTGGGAAGGCATCGAGGAGGCGCCCAACGAGGCACTGGTCAACGCGCTGTCGATGATGTCGCCCTATGGCACCGCCGAGAAACAGGCGCTGCTCGAGGCGCCGGACCTGAAGACCCGCGCCGAGATCCTGGTCGCCATCACCGAGATCGAGCTCGCCAAGAAGGACGGCGAAGGCGAGCCGCAGTTGCAGTGATATCCCAGCCTGTCACCCCCCGCGCAAGCCGCGCATCCAGTAACCTCTGCTTCGCGATTAATTGACACTGGGCGTGCGAGATCATCCGCTTTCGCGGATGATGACCGCGGAAATTTGAGCTATATCACCGCAATTCTTCCGGGAGCCAAGCCATGCCCACCGACCCCGCCGCCGAACGTCCCGCGAATAGCGTCGATCCCAAGCTGTTGGAAATCCTGGTCTGCCCGCTGACCAAGGGTACACTGGAATACGACGCTGCCGCCCAGGAGCTGATCTCGCGCAAGGCCAAGCTCGCCTACCCCATCCGCGACGGCATTCCGATCATGCTACCGGAGGAAGCAAGGCGTCTGGAGTGATTGATGACTCGTGCCCCGGATGCTGCGCAGCGCCCGGGACACGAAGCTAAAAGGAAACGACCATGATCAAAATCTGGGGCCGCAACACCTCGTCCAACGTGCAGAAGGCGATGTGGGCAGTGGGCGAGCTCGGCCTCGAACACGAGCGCATCGACATTGGCGGCAAGTTTGGACAGAACCGGGAGCCGAAATATCTCGCCATGAATCCCAACGGCCTGGTGCCGACGCTGGAGGAAGAAGACGGCTTCCTGCTCTGGGAGTCGAACTCCATCGTGCGTTATCTCGCCGGCAAGCATGACAAGGCGGGCGTCATGGAGCCGAAGGACGCGCATCAACGCGCGCTCGCCAGCCAGTGGATGGACTGGCAGTTATCGGTGGTAGGGCCGGCGATCACGCCGGCCTTCTGGGGGCTGATCCGCACGCCGGAGGAAAAGCGCGACATGGCGGCGATCAAGGCTTCGCAGGAGAAGACCGTCGCCGCCATGCAGATCCTCGACGCCCAGCTCGGCAAGACGAATTTCGTCGCCGGCGGCGCCTTCTCTTATGGCGACATTCCGGTCGGCATCATGTGCTATCGCTACGTGCAACTGGTGCCGGATCGCCCGTCGACGCCCCATCTCGACCGCTGGTACGCCGCGATTTCCGCGCGCCCGGCGTTCAAGGAACACGTCGGCAGCATCCCGCTGTCGTGATGTTTACGTGTCGCGGGTGCGGTGCAGCGTGAGCGAAGCGAAACGGTGCGTCGCTGATCCGGGATCCAGCTTTCTTGAATATGTCACCAGGGTCCCGGGTCTGCAGCGCATCACTGCGTGCTGCGCTGCGCCCGGGACACGAGGCTCTACAACGCCTCACCCCTGAGCAGCCTCGGCACCTCGCCGGTGAAGCCCGCCGCCTCGCGGATGAAGATGCGTTTCAGGGGCGGTGCGCGCTCGACCAGACCGAGCCCCACGTCGCGTACCAGACGCAGCACGTCGGAGGAGTTGGAGAACAGCTTGTTGAGGCCGTCGGTGGCCACCCCCATCATCGCCGTGTCGAAGCGCCGCCAGCGCTGATAGCGCTCCAGCACATCGCGCGCGCCGATGTCGAGTCCGAGCCGCGCGGCGTCGGCCACCGCTTCCGCCAGCGCCGCCACGTCGCGCAGGCCCATGTTCAGTCCCTGCCCGGCGATCGGATGGATGATGTGCGCGGCGTCGCCGATCAGCGCCAGCCGCTCGGCGATGAAGGTGCGCGCAGTGAACAGACCGAGCGGAAAGGCGCGGCGCGGGCCGATCACCTCGATTTCACCGAGCTGCAGACCGAAACGCTTCTCCAGCTCGGCATGGAATTCGTGGTCCGGCAGCGCCACGATGCGTGTCGCTTCCTTGCTGCTCTCAGTCCACACGATGGACGAGCGCCGGCCGGTGAGCGGCAGGATGGCGAACGGCCCGGCGGGGAGGAAATGCTCCTCGGCGCGGCCTTCGTGATCGCGCTCGTGACCGACCGTGGTGACGATGGCAGACTGGCCGTAATTCCAGCCGTTTATCGCGATGTCGGCCTGTTCGCGGATCGACGAGCGCGCGCCGTCGGCGCCCACTAGCAGGCGCGCGGCGATTTCCGAGCCGTCGGCAAGATGTACATGAATGTGCTTGCTGGATCCCTCCCTGTGCCGTTCGGCATGGCGATCACGGTGCCGCGCATGCTTTGTCGAATGGGCAGGGTTGGCATCTCTTTCATAGTCGAACGACGTCACCGCCGTCGCGCGCAGATCGACGCCGATCTCCTTCGCCTTCGCCACCAGCGCATCGACGAGATGCCGATTCTCGATCATGTCGGCGAACGGCTCACCTTCCTCCACGTCGCCGCCGAAGGTCAGAAAAGTCGGGCGCACGGCGTCGTCGAGCTTGGAATCGGTCACCACCATGTCCAGCATGGGCTGCGCCTTGTCCTCAACCGCCTCCCATACGCCGATCGCCTCGAACAGGCGGCGCGCCGCCGCCGCGATGGCCGTCGCGCGCGGGTCCTTGGACGGCTGGTTGCGCAGCGCCGGATCGGCCACCGTGACGGCGAAGCGGTCGCCGAGCGCTTCGCGCAGCGCGATGGCGAGCGCCAGCCCTGCAAAGCCGCCGCCGCCGATCGCCACGTCGCATTTTTCCGGCTGCTGGCCGTTCATGTGTGTCTTCCTTGTAAATTTCGCGCCAGCATAGCAGTTTGAAGCCGGCTTTTGACCCCGTCCGGAACCCCGCCCCCATGTCCACTGCCGTCCAGGAAATGCTCGATATCCTCGATCTCGAGGAGCTTGATCTCAACCTTTTCCGCGGGCGCAGCCCGAAGGCCGGCTGGCAGCGCGTCTATGGCGGCCAGGTGATCGGGCAGGCGCTGGTGGCCGCCGTGCGCACCGTGGACGCCAGCCGCCCGCCTCATTCGATGCACGCCTATTTCCTGCTTCCCGGCGATCCCGCAGTGCCGATCATCTACGACGTCGACCCGATCCGCGACGGCCGCAGCTTCACCACCCGCCGCGTCACAGCTCGCCAACACGGCCATCCGATCTTCTCCATGCTGGTGTCGTTCCACGCGGCCGAGCCCGGTCTCGATCACCTGGCCACCATGCCGAAGGTGCCGCCGCCCGAGAAGCTGCCGAGTGAAACGGAGATGCGCAAGATCATGCTGCCGACCATGCCCGATCCGGTGCGGCGCTATTACGAGCGCGAGCGCCCGATCGAGCTGCGCCCGGTAGAGTTCGACCGCTACGGCGGCAAGAAATATCCCGACGGACGCTTCCATATCTGGATTCGCACCACCGGCCCCTTGCCCGACGACCTGGCGATCCATCAATGCGTGCTCGCCTATGCCTCCGACATGACGCTGCTCGACGCCGCGCTCGCCCCGCACGGCCGCACGCTGTTCGAGAAGGAATTCATGGCGGCGAGCCTGGATCACGCGCTCTGGCTGCACCGCCCGTTTCGCGCCGACGACTGGCTGCTCTATGCGCAGGATTCGCCCAACCTGCAC
>JARRNI010000135.1:0-12791 GCA_037385125.1 Pseudolabrys sp. | reverse complement strand
TCACTACCACCAGGAAGATCAGCGGAATTGGGAAATGCCAGCCCGATTTCAGCACCTCGCTGAAGCGCGGGATGTCTTCGACCTGCGCGGCGCCGATGCGCTGCTTGGCCGCTTCCAGGTCGACGTGCATGAACAGCGCCGCGTAGTAAAGCACCGCCGGAATGATGGCGGCGATCACCACCGTGCCGTAGGAGACCTGCAGGAACTCGGCCATGATGAAGGCGGCGGCTCCCATCACCGGCGGCATCAGTTGCCCGCCGGTTGAGCCCACCGATTCGATCGCCGCCGCGCGCGTCGGCGAAAAGCCCGAGCGCGACATCAGGGGGATGGTGACGACGCCGACCGCCACCACGTTGCTCACCGCCGCACCCGAGATCATGCCGAACAGCGAGGAGCCCACGACCGCGATCTTGGCCGCGCCGCCGCGGTAGCGCCCCATGGCCGACATGGCGAGGTCGGCGAAATAATTAGCGCCGCCGGTGCGGCCGAGCACCTGACCCATGAGCGTGAAGGGGATGACGATAAGCACCGCCACCTGCAGGATGATGCCGATCATTCCGTTGGTGTCGAAGCCGAGATAGGTGGTCAGCCGCGGCAGCGATACCGGCAGCGTGGCAAAGTTGCCCGGCATGTGCGGCCCGATGAAGACATAGGCCGAGATGACCAGGATGATGACGACCAGCACGCCGCCGGCGCTACGCCGGGTCGCTTCCAGCACCAGGAGATCGAGAATGGCGGCGCCCACCACCAGGTCGGTCGGCAGGCTGTAGATCTTGAAGGTGATCTCGCTGTAGCGCAGGGCGATATAGCAGCAGATTAGGATTGACAATGCCGCCGCGGCCCAGCCGAACCAGTTCGGCGGCCTGTTCTTCTTGCCGGCGATGAAGATCAGCGCCAGCGCCAGGCCGAGGCAGATGGCCAGCATCTGCTCGGTGTAGAAGCTCATGTTGAGAAGACGCCGCGGCAGGTCGAGCACCCATCCCACGACGCAAATGAGAAGCAGCGCCTGGATGATGTCCGTCAGCCACCTGACGGTGGCTGACGGCGTCTCCTGCGGCGCTGTCCCTTCGACGGACGGCGCGTGTTCGCTCACTTAGTGGCCTTGGCTTCGACGTGGTGCGCTTGGTAGTAAGCCAACGCGCCCTTGGCGTAGGGCAGGCCGTAGTCCTTGTACATGTTCTGCGCCGACAGTTCGCGCAGTGCAGGCTGCACGGCCACCAGTGCCTTCTTGTTGGCGACCAGCGTCGCGATGATCTTCTCCACCACCTTGGCCGGCACCTTGTCATTGGTGATCAGCAAGTTGTCCCAGGCGTAGACATCCATCGGATGCGTGACGCCGATGAAGAAGGGGTTGGGCACCGCCCTGATCAGATAGCCGTAGCGGAAGATCTTCTGCGCCGCCGGCAGTCCGCTCGCCGGGATGGTGAGGGCGCGGATGCCGCCGACGGTGGCGTCGACCTCGCGCACTTTCGGCGCGCCGAAGGCGAAGAAGAACATGTCGGCATCGCCGTTGGCGAAAGTGTCGGCACCGCGCACCACGTTGGGCACGAGCACGGAATTGACGTCCTTCGGCGTCAGCCCACCGGTGGCGAGGATCGCGCTGGCCAGCCGTTGGATGGTCGGCATGGCGGTGTAGCCCATCGGCACCCTCTTCCCCTTGAGGTCGGCGATGGTCTTCATCGGCGAATTCTTCTTCACCCAGAAGGTGCCGCGGAAGGTATGCGGCGAGCCGATCAGTCTCAGGTTCGGCTGTTTGCCCATCTTGGCGACGCCGGTGATGGCGTCGGCAACTTCCAGAATGTTGGAAATGCCGATCTGCGCCTCGTTGCTGTTGACCATCGGCAGGATGGCGGCGTCGCCTGCGGTCGGGCGCACCAGCACGTTCATGCCGGCCTTCTCCTTCAGCACCTTGGCAATGGCAGAGGCCGTGGTGTAGTTCAGCGTGCCGGGTGGCAGCGTGGCAAAGGCGTAGGTCTGCGCCGCGGCCATGCCGCCGCTCAGGCTCACCGCCGCTACCGCGGCCGTCAGCAGTTTCAGCGGCCGCAGCATTCGGCCGCGCTTAAGGTTGGACATGGCATTTTCCTCCCTGTTGTTGTCTCTGAACGGCGGCATGTTATTGCGTGCATGTGCCGCAGGCCGCCCGCGCCGGCTCGCGGCTCCGTTTCATTACCGCGCACCTTGCCCGTGATAGTTAAAGTCGGATATCCTCAATTTAAGCATCAATTCACCTCTCTCGACCGCCGCTGCCACCGCCCATTGCGGACGGTAAGGTTGGGCGCAATGGGCACTGGCCGCCGCCGCCCGGCAGTTTAACCGGGATTTCCCGGATGGCCCCCGAACTTGAGGTGGATCGTAGCGATTTCCCCGCTTCCGGGAAGGCCCCTGCGTATTGGCAGCCGCCATACCGCCGGATCGACCCGATTAGCCTTTCACAATAGCCATTCTGCCACGGCGACCGTGGCGCGGTCGGCCGGTCGCGAATTCGCATCGCCCTCACCCGACCGGTGAAGACATGTCCGTAGGCGCCATCATTGTCACAGATCAGATACCTCGGTGCCGTAGCCCAAGTCTGGCAAAGTAGTGCTAACCCACCCACCAGTTCATCATATTGAAAACTGAGGGGATTTCGATCTCGATTTCGAACTTCTGCTACACCTGAAATCTCAGTCGGCCCCAGCGCGACAGCCCGCCATATTCGCGGACGGTCAGCGTATCCACGTCGCCAATGCCGCGGCGGTCGAGGTTGCCGGCGCTTGCATGGTGAATGGCATGAGTGCGGCGCCAGAAATCGTAGGGCGTCAAGCTGAGCACGCCAATGACGCGGCCGACCCAGTCGTTTGCATGACGATGAGAAAAGAAGGAGCCATGACCGCAATCGTGCTGAATCATGAACAGGCGCACCAGAAATCCGGCGGCCGGAATGGCGATGAGCGGCGAAGCCCAGGCGTGCCCGAGCCAGAAAGCAAACCAAGCCACCGCCCACAACGCCACGAGCAGCAATGCTGTAATCGCTAACTCGGCAACGCTGCGTCCGGTGCTTGGCTTGCGATAAATGGCGAGAGCTTGCGTTAAGCGACGCGCATCGAGCGGCTCCCGCCCCGAGTTATCGCCGATGCTCAAGATGATGCCCGTGGCTCGCTACCGGTCGGCGCCGCCGCTTTCTTCTTGGTGGGGCGCGGCGCTGCCATCTTTTTCGCGTCGGCACGTTCCTTGGCCAGACGCAGGGCGCGCAGTCGTGCCATATTGGCCTGACGCGCGCGTTGCTCGTCCGCGTAGTCCTGCATCGCCTGCACCTTGTCGCGCTCGCGTTCGGCTTTCAGGGCGGCTGCCGTCGCGGCTGGTTTGACGGCTTTCGTCATCGGCTTCTCCTTTCCTTTACGCCTCAAATAGAGGGCCCCGCGAACCGACTTGCTGCTCCGCCGCGGGCCCCTCGAACCAAACGCTCTGTCAGTACATTCGTGATCAAAGCGGTGTGGCCTTTTGCGTGGCGCATAATCTTTTTTTCGAAAGCCGCTCCCCAATCAGATCGGGGAGAAGCTTTTTCGGGATCGCGCGCGCGCGACCGCTCAGACGGCGCGCAGATTCTCAGCCGCCGACTTGCCGCTGCGGCGGTCGGCAGCGACGTCGAAAGACACTTTCTGTCCCTCATTGAGGGTGCCCATGCCGGCGCGTTCAACCGCGCGGATATGAACGAAGACGTCATTGCCGCCGTTTTCCGGCTGAATGAAGCCGAAACCTTTTTGGTTGTTAAACCCCTTCACAGTACCCGTCTTCATCGAGAAGTCCTTTCACTTCAAGGTGTGCACGTGGAACCTGGCGTACGATGTCTCGCCGCCATTGTTCCGATTCGTCGATTCTGGAGAAGTTTCTGAAACGTGCGCGCCCGTCAGTGACGAGGCGAAGCGGCCCATTTCGTTCGGCCAACGGTCGATATAAGCCACATAAGGACGAATACGGCCTATTTCAAGGTCCAGCCGGCGCGTGGGACGCAATCGCTCACCAAAATCTCCCAAATCGCGCTTGTTTGGTTCGTCCTGACGGAAATTCTTGGGCATAATTAACGGCTAGGCGGAAAATGGTGGCAATCTCTGCCGAAAGGAACACGGGTTTCGTTGCTTGCACTTCGTTCGGCAACACTGCAACGTGCGGGCCGCCCAGCAGGAGGACTCGCAGTGGCCGCCCTTCTGGAACGGGAAGGGCGGCCAAACCTGGGTCGCTCGACAGGAGCACACCGACATCACTCTCACGCCAGTGACGGACGCCTTGCTCGCGTTTGCCGCGCCGCGCGCCGGCGATCGGGTGGTGGATATCGGCTGTGGCTGTGGCGCGCCCACGCTGGAGTTTGCGCGCGCCGTCGGTCCCTCCGGCCGTGTGACGGGGGTGGACATCTCTGGGCCGATGCTTGCTGAGGGGGAGAGGCGCGCGAGCGCAGCCGGCATCGCCAATATCGATTGGCGGGAGGCCGATCCCGCCACGGCCGCGCTGGACGAATACGATTTGTTGACCTCGGCCTTCGGCGTGATGTTCTTCGGCGATAGGGTGGCGGCGTTCACCAATATGCGTCGCAGCGCCGCTCTGGACGCGCGCATGGCGCTCGTGTGCTGGTGCACGCTGGCCGAAAACCCGTGGATGGAGGTGCCGATGACTGCAGTCGCACAGCACCTGCCGCCTCGGCCGAAGCCGGTCCCGAACGCCCCAGGAATGTTCGCCTTCGCAGATCCAGAGCACGTCATCGAGGTTCTCACTGCGGCCGGCTGGGCGCCGCCGCGCTTCGAGAAGCTCGACATGGACCTCGACATCGCCGCCGGCCGTGGCCTGGAGGAGGCGGTGGTTCAGTCAACCCAGATCGGCGCCGTGAACACTTGGCTGCGCAACCAACCCGAGGAGATTGTATCGGCCGCGCTCGCCTCCCTCCGCGAGATGCTGGCGCCCTATGCGGACGGTGCCAGCGTGCGCCTGCCCGGTGCGATATGGTTGATCAGCAGTGCGCCTGCCTGAACCAGCGCCGCCCGTTACTAATCTTTTTTGCCGTCTATGAGTCCGAGAATGGCCCCCTGCTGCAGTTCAGGGCTTGGCGGCTAACGTCGGCTTTCTGGGGTACGGCTGACGCACCTGTGAGATAGCCGCACGGCCGCCCGTGACGCAATTCGGCCACCGAAACAGAGATAGCGACCGCCAGCAGAACATCAGCTACGGGGTATAAGTGGCTCCTTCCGCGCCCTCTCTCGACGCGGCGCAAGCCGTCGCCGTGAGTTGATAGCGGTAGCGGTTGCGCACATCTACCACGATCCAATTATTCTCGACTGCTTTATTTATGCCGCGTTGGAAATCGCCATCACGCACTTCGAAAAAATGATTGCGCTGAAGGATGCCACTCGCCGGTGTCTTGTAGCGCATGAAAATGCCGAGGATTTGGCGGCCAACATCCTCATCGGAAGGCCGGTCAACCATAGCTCACCTATATTTGAGTGATGAGTTCAATAATATTAAACCAATATGCGCGTGCCGTATTGGTGGCTTCAATAGAATCTCGAAATGTATCCCTGAGATCCGCTGGATGTCGATCGCCCTGATGCGAACACCTGGCGATCAAATGACGCCAGGAGCCGCTTGGTCGTCGATCCCGAGGCCCTTTTGCGCATCTGCGGGCATATCCGGTACGCGCAACAGACGCCCCATGACCGTGATCCAAGGTTTTTCGGCGACTGGTTGAAGCTGAGCGAAGTTCCAAAACTGTCGCTCGCTCATTTCGATTTCGGTTATCTTATTATCAAGTACCCAATTCCGGAGCGGACTTAACCTCGATTGTTCGGCATCGATGAACAATTTCTCCGGCAAGGCCTTTCGCATAAATGTATCTCCTAGTCTTTCGGTGCAGATTCGTTATAAGACTTGCGCTATTCGTCGTTCGCCTGAAGAGGTTACGGGCGCAAGCTCTGCGAAATCGCCGACCTCCGACTAACAGATATTTGATTTCGGACGGCTAGAAGGGTCTAAAAACGACTAAACGATATATTAAATAAAGCCCGCTCTCCGTCCCCCAACGTAGAGCGGGCTCCGATCTCCATCCCCGAACGCCCACCCCGGAGGTCGGAGCCACTTTTTTACAGCAAATTGTGGCTACTCGGTGTGGCAAAGCGTTTTTGGTGCTGACAATTTCGTGGCGTGTTGCAGTTAGGGCACACGTCTGCAAAGCGGGGGCACCGTCGCAGAAAATGAATACCGGCCATAGGCTGCTGCGATACGGGGTCTGGAGCGTCGTCGCCCGCTGGATCTAGCAACGCGATGAGCGGTGCGATCCCGTGCCGCTGACTGGGTCAAGCGCGGTGGTACTGATCAGTAGGTTGAAATTGGCACCGCTCGCACCAAACATATCGTAGCCGCGCGCGCCGATTTCGGAGCAGGGCTGCCACCAGCCCTGCTGGCCACTTGCCAGACCAGCACATCGACCTGCCGCACTCAAGCGACTGCAGGTAGGCGTCGTCGACTACCGGTGTCGAGGGCGGCCAATGTACGTCGCATCGCCTGCATGTTCTTTTCTGCGACGCGCTCGCTGACCTTCTGGATCAGTTTCGGAGTTTTCGCTGCTCGCACTACCAAGTCCCCGTTCAACCTAATAAAATTCCCTGCTTCTTCGCTTAGGGAATTTAGGCCCCAACTGCCGATCAACATTACTTTTTCGGAACCGCCGAGGAACAATTTCCCTGCAAATGCAAAAATTCCCTGCAGATTTCCCTGCTTTCAAGGAAATGCCGTGCTGAGACCGGTTCGCATCTGACTGCGTGCGCCACCATCTTCTTGCTGACAATTATCCGACACCGCCGAGGCCACCGTCCGCCATCACGGCTGCATCGCTGCTCACGTTTCTCCCGGCATGTAGCGCTTGCCGATCGACGGCTTGCTCATGCCGAGCCCGGGCAGCTCCCATACGCCGGCGCCGGCGGGATTTGTATCGGCTCCGATATCGACGTCGATAAGATACGGCTTGTTGGCCGCGATGCCGGCGCGGATGGCGTCGCCGATGTCGCCGGCGCGGTCGACGCGCACGCCCGTGACGCCGGCCGAGCGCCCCATGGCGGCGAAGTCGGCATTGTAGCGCGCCCCCGTCTTGGGATCGTGGAAGTCGGTGGCGAGCTCGCGCCCGCCGAGATAGCCGCGCTGCAGCCCGCGGATCGAGGCATAGGCGTAGTTGTTCCACACCAGCCAGACCACCGGCAGATCGTATTCGACCGCGGTGCCCAGCACATTGGCGTGCATGAAGAAGGCGCCGTCGCCGCACACCGACACGCACGGACGATCCGGCGCCGCGAACTTCGCGCCCATGACACCGGCGACGCCGAAGCCCATGGGCCCGAAGCCCATGGAGCCGATCAGCGAATCCGGCCGCTTCGGCTTGCAGAAGCTCAAGAGCCAGTTGTGGTGCACGCCGATGTCGCTGACCAGGATGGCGTCGTCCGGCAGCGCCTTGTCGATCTCGGCGGCCGCGCGCTGCGGATTGACCGGCGTCGAATCGTCGGAAAAGCCGGGGGCAACGAGCTTGTTCCATTCCTGGCGGTAGCCGTCGATCGCCATCAGCCATTTCCGGCGCGCGTCGAGCTTCTTCTCGATGTCCTTGCGGCGCTCGAGCTCGGCCAGCAGCTGGCGCAGGAAGGTGCGCACGTCGGCCATCAGACCGAGCGCGACCGGATAATTGCGGCCGATCTCGTCCGGGTCGATGTCGACATGGATGAGCTTGGTGGGCGGGATGGTGAAGGAATAGCCCGAGATCCACGAGCTCGAGGTGCGGTCGTCGAAGCGCACGCCGAGCGCCAGCAGAACGTCGGCCTGCCTTGTTGCGTGGTTGGCCTGGTAATGGCCGCCGCGCGCGACCAGGCCGAGCGCCAGCGGATGCTCGACCGGAATGGCGCCCATGCCGCTCGCCGACCAGGCCACCGGAATCTGCAGGCGCTCGGCCAGCATCAACAGGTCGTCGCAGGCGCCGCCATAGCGCACGCCCTGGCCGACGATGATGCAGGGCCGCTCGGCGGCGAGCAGCATATCGACGGCCATGACCACGCCTTCCGGATCGGCGCCGCAGCGGCTGGAAATATTGGCGCTCCATTCCTCCGGCTTGGGCGCTTCCTCGGCGGCCGACTCCATGAACACATCGAACGGCACGTCGAGTACCACCGGGCCGGGTCGACCGGTCACCATGGTCTTCCAGGCCTGGCGCACGGCGAGCGGCACCATCTCGCCGCGGGTGGGCTGGAACACCTTCTTGCAGATGCTGCGCACCGTGGAAGGGAAATCGGCCTGGTAGTGCCGGTACATTTCCTGGAAGGCACCGCGGTTGAACTGGCTGGTCGGCACGTTGCCTGTCACCGCCATGAACGGCACCGAGTCGAGATAAGCGTTGGCAAGCGAGATCGGCAGGTTGGCGGAGCCCGGCCCGCAACTGGTGAAGGTCGCGGTGGGGCGGCCGGAGACGCGGTAGTAGACGTCGGCCATGAAGCCGGCGACGCTCTCGTGATGCACCGAGATGGTCTTGATGTCGTGCGAGCGCTCGTAAAGCGCGTCGATGAACTGGATATTGCCGTGGCCGCACAGGCCGAAGGCGTAAGGCACCTTCTCGCGGATCAGGTAATCGACAATGACTTGCGCGCCATTGAGCACGTTGCGCCCTGACATCGGCTCGACCTCCTTGCAGATCGTTCTTTCCATCACCGGTGCGCCGGCATGAAACGGCCCCGGTTTCCCAGGGCCGTTGCGTAGTGCTGCCGGAGCGGGCGCTATTTTGAGGTCAGCTCCTTGACCAGCCCGGCATAGGCCTTGTCCTGCTGCATGCGCATCGTCTCGTATTTGCTGCCGTCCATGAACTCGTCGTTCTCACCGAGCTTGACCAGCAGCTTCTTGTAGGTCTTGTCGTGCGACATCTCGGCGAAGGCCTTGCGCAGCTTGGCCAGCCGGTCCTTTGGGATGCCCGCCGGCGCCAGCACCACGCGCTGCATGGTGGCCATCGAGGCGACGCCCGGGAAGCCGAGCTCGCCCGAGGTCGGGACGTCCTTGAACACGCGCTTGTCGGCGAGCGTGACCAGCGTGCGCACCTTGTCGCCCTGGCTGGTGATCACCGACGGGAAAGCGATGGTGAAGTCGACGTCGCCGGCGAGCAGGCCGCGCATGGCCGGGCCGCCGCCCTTATAGGGCACCAGCGTCATCTTGACGCCCGCCGCCTGCAACAGCGCCGCGCCCGGCACCATGGCGGCTCCCCAGTTGCCGCTATGGCCGAACTTGACCTTGCCGGGATGCGCCTTGGCGTAGGCGAGCATGCCCTTCAGCGTCTTGAACTTGCTGTCGGCGCGCACGACCAGCGACGGCGGCGCGTAATTGGTGCGCGCCACCGGCACGAAGTCCTTGTTCGGGTCGTAGGGCAGCTTGGTGACGTGCTGCTGCAGTTCGTCGAAGAAGTTGTGGGTGAACAGCAGCGTATAGCCGTCCGGCTTGGCCTTGGCGGCCGCGGCGGTGCCGATGCGGCCGCTGCCGCCGGGCATGAGCTGCACCACCACCGGCTCGCCGAGATATTGCGGCAGCACCGAAGTCATCACGCGCGCATTGAGGTCGTGAGAGCCGCCGGCGCCGAGCGGTATGATCATGGTGATCGGCTTGTCGGGATATTTGTCGGCGGCGAGCGCCGTCCCGCTCAACGCCACGGCGGCGGCAAACGCGGCCGCTTGGAATGCCCGTCTCGAAAGCTTCGACATTGTAGTTCCTCCCTTTCGCGCTTTTTCGCGCAATCCTTCTGTTGGCCGGAAAGCGTTTCCGTCGTCAGCGGCACCCGCCTGCGTCGGGCGGAGCTCGTTATTCGGCCGTCGCCGGCTCCCCGCCGGGGACGGGATCGGGATTCCTCAGCTTACGCGTCCGGTACCACATCAGCCAGGTCAGCACCGGGGTCGCCAGAATGATGGCCAGCGCCAGCGGGCGCTCGACCACCACGTAGTGGAACAGATTGCCCTGCGACAGCAGGATCGACTGGCCCAGAGAATATTCGAGCACGGGGGTGAGGATAAAGGCCATCACCAGCGGCGTGACGTCGAAACTGAGCTTGCGCGCGGTGTAGCCGATGAGGCCGAAAAAGATCAGGAAATAAAGGTCGAACACGTTGGAGCGGAACACATAGGTGCCGACGAAGGCGAACACCACGGTGAGCGGCACCAGATAGGCCTTGCGGATCATCACCACCTTGGAGAACAGCGGGATCAGGAGATAGCCGAGCACCAGGAGCAGCACGCAGGCGATCAGCATGCTGAACAGGATGGCGTAGATGAGCGGCGCCTGCCGGGCGAATAACTGCGGCCCCGGCCGCAAGCCCTGCACCACGAAAGCGCCGAGCAGGATCGCAGTGATATTGTCGCCGGGGATGCCGAGGGTGAGCAGCGGCACCATGGTCGGCCCGTTGACCGCGTTGTTGGCGGCTTCCGGCGCCGCCACGCCCTCAAGTATGCCGGTGCCGAATTTCTCAGGCGCAGGCGAGGCGGTCTTGGCCGCCGCATAGGCAGTCAGCGCCGCCACCACTTGGCCGACGCCGGGGATCATGCCGATCACCCCGCCCATGATGGTCGACCGCGCGATCGTGCGCCGGCAGGCGGAAAGCTCCTTGAGGCTCAGTCGGTCGCCCTCCGGCCGCACCGATTTCTCCACGAAGGGCTTGGCCTTCTCCTCGATCGCCAGCAGCACTTCCGGAATGGCGAACAGCCCGATCAGCATGGGCAAGAGGTTGATGCCGGATTCGAGCGGGAAGAAGCCGAAGGTGAAGCGGCTGAGCGCGCCGATCGGATCCTGGCCGACCATGGCGAAGAACATGCCGAGCAGCAGCATGACCAGGCTCTTGATCACCATCGCGGTGCCGGAAAACGCGATTACCAGCATGCTCAGCAGCATGACGGCGGCAAGCTCGGGCGGGCCGAACTTCATCGCTATGAGCGCGATGGGACCGATCAGCACGATGGTGAGGGCGCTGGCGGAGAGATCGCCGATCACGGAAGCGGCGAGCGCCATGTCAAGCGCCTTGCGCGACTGGCCCTTCTTGGTCAGCGGCAGCCCGTCATAGGTGGTGGCGACCGAGGCGCCGGTGCCGGGGATGCCGACCAGCACGGCCGGGATCGAACCGCCGTAGATGCCGCCCTTGTAGACGCCGATCAGGAAGGGAATGCCGACCACCGGATTGAGGAAGAACGAGATCGGTAGCAGCACTGCCATCGCCATGGTGGTGGTGAAGCCGGGCAGCGCCCCGATGAAAATGCCGAGCACGAGGCCGAGGCTCATCATCAGGAGCGTGTCGACGCGCAGCAAGAGTTCGAAGCTATGGAGGATGGTGTCGAGCACGTTTAAAGCCCAGTCCTTCAGGGCGTATTTCGGCGCGAGCGTGCCGAGTATTCTGAGTGCTCCCCTCCTACTTGTCGGGAGGGGTTGGGGGTGGGGGTGGGGGTCTGCGTAAACCGGAATGCAATTGGCCTCATCTATTAGCCCCACCCTAACCCTCCCCCACAAGGGGGGAGGGAACAGGCTTGCGGTGGCGGCACGCTCCCATGCGCTAAAAGTCCGGAAGCTCGGGCAGCGCCACCGTCAGCAGGCGGCGGAACACCACATAGACCGCCGCCGGCACGCCGAGCGCGACCAGAAGAATGGTGAGCCAGTGGCGCGCGCCGTAGAAGATGCTGAGCAAGGCCACCACCAGCGCGCTCGACAGGACGAAGCCGAGCGGTTGCAGGATTGCGGCGTAGACTACGAACATCAGCATGGTGAAGCCGACGCTGACATAGTTGCCGCGTTTAAGCCCGCGGAAGCCGTTGACGTCGTTGAGGCTGAAGCTCGCGCGCAGGTACCAGAGTCCGACGATCAGAAAGCAGGTTGCCACCAGGTGTGGGAAGAAGGCGGGGTCGAGCCCGTTCGACTGCTGGCCGAACAGCACCGGCGGCCGCTCGACCTCGCTCGGGATGACGGCGAACAGGAAGATGGAGAACAGCACGCAAGCCGCGGCGAGGACCGTATTGAAATTAATCCTGATGCCGCGCTGCGACGGACGCTCCGCCTCGGCGCTCACGCTCGTTTCCTCCCCAGGACGGCCGGTTGTCCGGCTCAGCGCGCCGCTTGGCGCGGCTTATCGATATCCCGGCACTTCATACCAGCTTTCGCGGGCGCGCGCCCGGCCGCCAGGGGTGCCGGCTGTTTTTCACGGCCCGCGATGCGGATCAGCCGCCGCGGCGCAGCGCCGCCCAGGCGGCGACGGCCGCCGCCAGGGCCAGTACGGCGACAGCCGTGTAGGCCAAAGTGCCCGACCAGTCGGCGCCGTGCGACACCGCGTAGTCGAGCAGGAACGGGATCGGGAACAGGAAGAAGACGATGGTGCGGAGGACGAGACCGAGTGTGTCCATGGGAGACGGATGGTCCGCGTTGGCTGAAAGACGGCGTGGCTAACTTTCGTACCGCGTGTTGCCGCGCCGGGTGGTATCGAGCGGCAGCTCCATGAACACCGGCTGATGGGCGCGCTGCGAGCAGGCCTGCCGCGGGCACAGGTGGCAGTTGATGCCGATCTGGCCGAAGCGCAATTGCTCGTCGATCTTGAACGAGGACGCGTAGCGCAGCTTGCTCACGAAGCGAAACTCGCAGCCGAGCGCGACGGCGAGACGGTGGTCCTGGGTGGCGAAATTGGCGGCCGGGCGTTCCGCCGTGCGGCTGATGGTGAAGAACCGCTCGCCCTCAGGCAGCTCGACGAACTGCGGGAGGATGACGCCCGGCGTGCGGAACGCCATGTGGAT